>JAFRGU010000103.1 GCA_017433675.1 Clostridia bacterium | reverse complement strand
GAACGGGACGGACCGGGGGATCAACAGCTGCGAGGCGACAGCGAAGGTTCTGGACCGGGAGGGCCGGGAGCTGGGCCGGACCGTTCATCGGGCGAGGGCCCTGGCAGGGCGACCCTACGGGACTTTCCTGATGACCATACCGATGGAACCCATAGAAGGCGCAGCGGGAATCGAAGCCCGCCTGGACAAGGCATGGTTTGAGGACAACGATGTCTGGCGGCGAAACGAGGCAGCGGAGATCGAATACGAGGACAATAAGCGTCCGCCGGGAAATGACCTGAATACGCTGAAATACGTTGCAGGACCGACAGCGGTGGGCTTTCCCAGCCAGCAGGCGCGACTCTGGGTCTGCGTATGCGGCCGGGCGAACGGAAACGGATCGGATCACTGTGCGCGATGCCGGCGGGATAAAGAAACGCTGTTTCGTCAATATAACCGGGAAGCTGTACTGAGGCAGGTGAGTCAGAGAGAAAGACAGCTGGATCTGAAAAGCCGGGGCGCTCGGGAAGAGGCAGCGCAGATACAGCGACAGCGGAGGAAGAATTCAACCGGCAGCAGGCGAGAAAAAAACAGCGTTACCGGCTGTGGGGCGCGCTGGGAGCGACGCTTCTGATTGCGGCGGCCGCTTACTGGGGCGGAGCACCGCTTGCGCGGCGAATCAGCGCGGATCAGGCAGCGAGGGATGGACGGCTTGAGGATGCGGAAATGCTGCTGACCGGAATCACGGGCTTTCCGGGCGTCGAAGAACGGATAACAGCGGTGAAGCTGGAAGAGGCCCGGCGGGATGGTACAGCTGCGGTATCAGAAACGGCTGAATTCCCGGAAACAACAGTACTGGCGGATATCGCGGAACGGCTGCGGGCCGAAGACGCGACAGCAGAGGACGGGCGCCTGGCGGACCGGGTTGACATGATCCGGGCAAAAAAGTTCCTTGCCGAAGGAAAAACCGGGGAAGCGGAAACGCTGGTCCTTGGATTGCCGGCGGAAACGGAAGGCCGGACCGAAACGCTGGCGGAGTGCGCATACGCCCGGGGCGAAGCGGCAATGGCGGCCGGAGAATACGACAAAGCGGAAAAAATCTTCCTCGGGCTCGGAGCATGGAAAGATGCGGAAAACCGGGTAAAGGACTGTCAATATGATCCGGCGCTGAAGATGATCGAAGCCGGTGACTATGAAAGCGCCATCGCGAAGCTGAGCATGATTCCCGAATACCTGGACAGCGAAGAACTGATCCGGAAAAGCAGGTATCTGCAGGGGATCACACTTGAGGCAGCCGGAGAAACCGAAGCCGCTCGACAGGCATATCTGCAGGCCGGGACATACGAGGACGCAGAAGAAAAGGCGGCGGCTCTGCGGTGGAGACAGGCGGAAACTGAATACGCCAACGGGAACTGGGCGGTGGCAATGGAAATCTTCCGGGAGATGGACGGGATCGGAGACGCACGGGAAAAATGGATTCTGAGCGCGACGGAACTGGCCCGGGCTGCATACAAGATCCGGGACTACGAACGGGCTGCGGAGATTCTGACCGGACTTCCCGAGGACACCCGGGAGACGCTTCAGATCCGGACGAGAGCTTACTTCCTTGGTGCGAAAGCCGCTGCGGACCGGGGAGAGACCGAGAAAGCCGTCGAGATGATGGAGAAGGTTCCTGATTACGGGGATGCAAGAAAGAATATCCGGAACTGGCGGATTGCGCTGGCGGAAGCTGCACTGACTGCGGGAGACGCTGAACGGGCGAAAGAATGGCTCGAGCCGGTGGCAGAGGAGAATTATTCCGCGCAGCGGCTGATGAAGCAGATCGACAGGGAACTGGCGAAAAAGGCTGAAGAGGCTGACACAACCGGGGCAGACACGGAAAAGGACAGCCGGAAAGAGACAGAAGCGCCATGAAGCAGAAATGGATCCCGGAAATGGACGGGCTTCGGGCACTGATGATTTTTCTGGTCAGCTGGTACCATATCTGGCAGCAGAGCTGGCTGACGCCGGTAATCGGAAATTACAGCCTGGATTATCTGCTGCGGAGCGGATATGTATGGGTGGACGGTACAGTGCTGATGAGCGCGTTTCTGCTCTATCGCCCGTACGCGGCGGCCCGGCAGCGGGGAACACCCCTGCCGGAAGCGCGGATATTCTACCGGCGGCGGGCAAGGAAAATCCTGCCCGGATACTGGAGCATCCTGGCAATCACGCTGGCAGCAGTCTGCCTGCCGTGGAAACTGTACGCCACGCCGCAGTACCTCGTAAAGGATATCGCCACTCACCTGAGCTTTACGTTTCCTTTTTTCTACGACACGTATGTGATGACTCCGCTGGGAGCGGCGTGCTGGACACTGGCGATCGAGGTTCAGGCTTACGCGCTGTTCCCATGGATTGCCCGGGCGTCGCTGACGCGACCGGGGCGGACAGCCGCATCGATGCTGGTACTCTGTTTTGGATTCCGGATCTGGTGCATCTGGAGCCTGAATGAGTTCAGCATGGTGGTGAACCAGCTGATCAATTTTCTGGACGTCTATGTGGCCGGATGCTGCATGGCGGAAATCTATGAGCGAATGAATGCCCGGCGGGAAAAAACCGGGGCGCCGGCCTGGACCCGATGGGCGGCAGCGGGAATCTTCCTGGCAGCCGGATGGGGCATGCTGAAAATGCTGCGAATCCAGGCGGCCAGTACCGTTTATACTGCTGAGCAGGGTTTCGCCGGATGGATTGCGGGTATGCTGGGCATGGAGCGGGGAAGCAGCAATTATCCCATCATCCAGCGGAACCAGATGCTTTACCGACCTGTTTATGCAGTGCTGCTCGGAAGCATGATGCTTGCAGCACCATTCAGCGTAAAGCCTTTGCGATGGCTGCTGGGGAATCGCGGAACCAGATTTCTTGCAGGGATCAGTATGAACTATTACCTGGCGCATCAGACGGTCATTGTCCATATGCGGCGGATCGGTTTTCCACACAGCGAAGCGGAGTATCCGAACCAGGTCGGGGAGCAGCCATGGCAAACACAGTATACGATGCTGGCCTTCGGACTCAGTTTTCTTGCAGCAGTGCTTATCACTTATTTCATTGAGAAACCTGTACAGAAAATTGTGGACAGGCGCACGAAGAAATAAAACAATCCCTCCCCGGAAGGGGAGGGGACAGAAAAATGCGGAAAATGTTTATTTTGTCTTCTTTTCCTTTTTCGTGGCGCCGCGGATGGTAGCATTGGGAACAGCGGCCTGTTTCATAAAAGCGGAGGGGCTGATGCCCACGATGTTTTTAAACTGCTTGGAAAAATGGTAGGGATCCTGCATGCCGACAGCAGCGCCTGCCTGACGGACAGAGCAGTTCTGATCCCTGAGGAGTTCCTTGGCGCGCTCCATCTTGCAGTGAAGCACATAGGAGAGCGGAGGCATTCCGACTTCCGCGACGAAACGCTTCCGGAAGGTCTCCATGGGCATACGGGAAATTGCCGCCATCTCCGCGAGAGAAAGGTTATCGCGATACTGATTTGCCCGCAGCGTATCCACGACCTTGGCAATCTCATGAGAGAGCATGGCATCCATGGCCACTGGCTGGCCCCAGTGACTGGCTATCATGCCGAAGAGCAGATGCTGCAGCTGATAGGTGGCATCGGAAGTCCCGGTATGGCGGACGATGACCTGCACAATCTGCGAAGCGAGATAAAGCTGACTGGGCAGGGCACCCTGACGCAGGGGCATATGCAGGAGCGCGCCCATTTTCCGGACAACGAGAGGGCTGAGCGGCCCTTCCAGAGAGATCCAGAGGACGCGGGCATGGGCATGGGCCTCCAGCGACGCCGGGAATTCACCCCCCGGGAGGAAACAGGTTGATCCCGCTTTGAGCACAAGATCATGCTGATCCCAGCGAAGAAGGACTTCACCAGCTTCCACAGCCAGCCAGACCCATTGTTCATGCTCCCGAAGCGGAAAGATTCCTTCTTCCAGGACAAAGGAGCCGGCGGCATGAATCCAGGCACCACTGGCCAGCGTCAGGCTGCCAGGCTTATGAAAGCCTTCCACTGCCAGGGAAGCCAGTTCATCTGGAACATTCTTCAGCATATAGGATTCCATGGCTTTCCCTCCAAGTAAAATGACCATATTTTACAAACTTTTGATTAGTATAACCCGCAGAACCTGAATTGTCAATAGCCGGATTGAAAAATCGTTAAAAAAAAGGCAAAAAATTTTACGTAAGATACCAGAACGGACAAAAAAATCAAAAAAGGTCGGGAGCAGGACAAAAAATGAGCAAAATGACGCGGCTGCGGGAATATGCGGCAACTCACGGGATCGGCTACACGATTCGCCGGATCGGGGAGAAGGCGGGGCAGGTGGTGCTCGGAACATGGGACCGGGAATGGAAACGGGAGCAGCCGGATGAAGAAGAACTGGAGCGGCAGCGGAGACATCCGCCGCAGGCGGGGCTGATCAGCATTGTAATCCCGGTCTATAATACGAAAGAGCGTTTTCTGCGGGAACTGACGGAGAGCCTGAAAGCGCAGACCTATGAACGGTGGGAGGCAATCCTCTATGACGGAAAAAGCGACCGGGCGGAAACCCGGGAGACGCTGGCGAAGATTGCCCGGGAGGATGCAAGATTCCGGATTATTTACGGAGAAAGAAATCTGGGAATCGCCGGAAACACGAACGCGGCGATTGCCCTGGCTCACGGGGAGTACACCGCGCTGTGCGACCACGACGATCTGCTGACCCCGGACGCGGTATGGCGCATGGCGGAGGCGATTGAACGGGATGCGCCCGATCTGCTGTACAGCGACGAGGACATGATTACAGAGAACGGGCGGCGTCATATGGATCCTCACCGAAAGCCGGGATACCAGCCGGAGACACTGGCTGCAGACAACTATATGAGCCACCTGGGGGTTATCCGAACAGAGATGCTGCGAGCCTGCGGCGGACTGAAGGAAGGATACGACGGAAGCCAGGATCATGAGCTGTACCTCCGGATCTGCAAGGAAACGGATCGAATCACCCACGTGCCCTATATCCTGTATCACTGGCGGAAGGTGGGATCCTCCCTGAGCCGCCAGCATCTGGATCAGTGTCTTTGGGCCGGATGCCGGGCAAATGAAGACCTCTCGGAGATCCCGGTGGTTGCGATCCCGGTGGAGAAGAAGATCCGGCTATGGTACGATATTCCCAGAGGTGCGACTGTGGAGGCGGTGATCTTCAGCAGTACGGAGGAAGCCTGCCGGGAAGCGCTGGCGGATCTGGAGGCGCAGGCGCCATGGCCGAACCTGCGGGCGACGCTGGCCGTGACGGATCTGGATGGACTGCAGGAGACGCTGAATCAGGCAGCTGCAGAGAGCGAGGGAGAATACCTGCTCTTCCTGGATGCAGCGAGTCTGGTAGAAACGCGGCACTTTTTCCGGGAACTGCTGATGTATGCGCAGAAGGATGGTGTTGCCGGCGTGACGCCGGTCATGGTGGACCGGAAGGGACGGATTACCTTTGGCGGATGGGTCGGTGAAAAGAATGATCAGGCCGGGCTGCGGAACGGTGCCGGCGGCCCGAGGGACAGAATGAACAAGGTGCACAATGTGGATGGGGTGAGCCCGGCGTGCATGATGGTGAGAAGGGATCAGTTTGTTCCCTTTGGTCAACGGGATCGGACGAAACGGTATGTTTATACGCCGCATGCCGTGGTTTTATGCGAGGATACTGAAGTCATTCAGCGGGTTTGGGAGCAGGCGACCGGCTGAGGGATTCCCGACTATAGCTGCTTTCATCCCAGCCGGATGTCGGATCGTGAATCGAAGCTTGAAGAATAATCCCGGTTTGTGATATACTCGTGGCACTGTTTTGGAAAGGATCAGGTGAGGGATAAATGGAACGGAACTACGACCCCAGAGCGATTGAACCAAAATGGCAGAAGTACTGGGAGGAGCACCAGACCTTCCGGACGGATGCGTGGGATTTTTCCAGGCCGAAATTTTACGCGCTGGATATGTTTCCCTATCCCAGCGGCGTGGGGCTCCATGCCGGGCATCCGGAGGGATATACGGCGACAGACATCGTCAGCAGGATGAAGCGGATGCAGGGATACAACGTGCTGCACCCGATGGGATACGACAGCTTCGGGCTGCCGGCGGAACAGTATGCCATTACTACCGGAAACCATCCGGAGGGGTTCACCCAGCGGAATATCGAAACCTTCAGCAAACAGCTGAAAGAGCTGGGGTTTGACTATGACTGGAGCAAGATGGTAGCGACCAGTGATCCCGAGTTTTATAAATGGACCCAGTGGATCTTCAAACAGCTGTATCTGGACGGATATGCCCAATACATCGATATGCCGGTGAACTGGTGCGAAGAACTGGGAACCGTGCTGAGCAACGATGAAGTCGTTGACGGGAAGAGCGAGCGCGGCGGATATCCCGTGGTGCGGAAAAACATGAAACAGTGGGTTATCAATCAGCCTGCCTTTGCCGAGAAGCTGCTGGAGGGGCTGGAGGAGATTGACTGGCCTGAGAGCACCAAGGATATGCAGCGTCACTGGATCGGGAAGAGCGAGGGCGTAGAAGTCCGATTCCAGATTGTCGGCGGAGGAGAATTCTCCATCTTTACGACATGTATTGAGACAATCTACGGGATCACCTTTATGGTGCTGGCGCCGGATGGACAGCTGGTGCAGGATCTGATGCCCCGGATCCGCAACCAGGAAGAGGTCAGAGCCTACATTGAGGAAACCCGGAAGAAGAACGACATGGACCGGACTGAGCTGAACAAGGGCAAAAGCGGATGCCGGCTGGAGGGCGTGAAATGCATCAATCCCGCCAACGGGAAAGAAGCGGAGCTTTTTATCGGCGACTTCGTACTGGCCAGCTACGGAACCGGCGCGGTCATGGCTGTGCCGAGCCACGATCAGCGGGATTTTGAATATGCCCAGGCGCACGGGATTCCAATGATCCAGGTGATTGACGGGGGCGACTGCAGCGAGCATGCCTTTGAAAAGGGGGATTATCTCGGAAAGGGATGCAGGCTGATCAACAGTGAGGAATTCACAGGCCTGACTGTCGAAGAAGCCAAGGAGGCTATTACCTCCAAGCTTGAAAAGATGGGCGTGGCGAAACGGACAGTGAATTATCATTTCCGTGAATGGATCTTTGCCCGGCAGCGCTACTGGGGCGAGCCGGTGCCGATTGTCCATACAGAGGATGGTGGACTGTATGCCCTGCCGGATGAGGAGCTTCCGCTGGTGTTGCCGGAGCTGGAAGACTATAAAGGAAAGAACGGAAAAGCACCGCTTGAAAACGCAACGGAATGGAAGCAATACAATCAGAATGGAGTGAAGGGTACGCGGGAAACCAGTACGATGCCCGGGAGCGCCGGATCGAGCTGGTACTATATGCGGTACATCGATCCGCACAACGATCAAGCCCTGGCAGATCCTCAGCTGCTGAAGCACTGGCTGCCGGTGGATCTTTATATCGGAGGTCCGGAGCATGCGGTGGGGCATCTGATGTACAGCCGGATCTGGAACCGATACCTGTATGACAAGGGAATCAGCCCGGTGAAGGAGCCATTCCGGAAGCTGGTACACCAGGGAATGATTCTGGGTGAAAACGGTATCAAGATGGGGAAACGGTTCCCCAAATATGTGGTGAATCCCAGCGACATCGTCCGGGATTACGGGGCGGACACGCTGCGGCTGTATGAGATGTTCATGGGGCCGCTGGAAGTCTCCAAACCCTGGAGTCCCCAGGGAGTTGAGGGCGCAAGGCGTTTCCTGAACCGTGTGTGGGCTTTCTTCACAAAGGAAGAAAACCTGACGGCAGACAACGATGGAGCGCTCGAGAAGATTTATCACCAGACGGTCAAGAAGGTAACGGGTGATTATGAAAGCCTTGGCTTCAACACCGCTATCAGTCAGATGATGATTTTCGTGAACGCCTGTTACAAGAACGGAACCTGCCCGAAGAAATACGCAGAAGGGTTTGTAAAGATGCTCAGCTGCGTATGCCCCCACATTGGCGAAGAGATGTGGCAGATCTTTGGCTACGGGGAGAGCCTGGCCAAAGAAAGCTGGCCGACCTGGGACGAGGAGAAGATCCGGGAGGATACAATCCAGATTCCTGTTCAGGTCAATGGAAAGGTTCGCGCAACTGTGGAAATTTCCGTGAACGAGGAGGAAGCGTCCGTTCTCGAAAAAGCCCACGGGATGAAAAATGTGCAGAACGCGATGAGTGGGAAGAACGTGGTGAAGGAGATCTATGTCAAAGGCAGGATTGTCAATATTGTCGTGAAATAATGGAAAAGCCTCCCGACCGGGGGGCTTTTCTACTGGGTAAAAGGCCGGCAGAGCCCTTCCTCACAAGGAATAAATGATAAAATGCCACAAAACAGATCAAAAAATTTAACAGAAACTATTGACATCGTAACAATTTTGAAATAAAATATCAGCGTGAAATGCTATGTTTCGAGGTGATTCACGATGATGAAACGGCACAGCCGTATGATTACGCTGGTTGCGATGCTGGCTCTGACGCTGGTGATCTGTATGCTTCCAGCGGTCCTGAATTCTTCCGCCAGGGCAGAGGATGCGGAAACGACCGGATCCATCACCAACGGGGGAACCAACTTCCGGGAAGGCCCGGGAAAAAAGTACCACAGCATTATGAAGCTGGACCGGGGCACCGTGGTTACCATCACAAGCGTACCGGATTCAATCGGGGAAGATTACTGGTATGGCGTAAGCTATGCCGGGAAGAATGGCTACGTCAACAGTGAGTTTGTGCGTGTCCTTTCCGGCGATACGGGCAGCAAGGCTACCGTGAGCCCAACAGCAACCCCCACCCCGCCGCCGAGCACCGACGGATACAATGCAGTGGAGCTGACCATGAGCAGCTGCCACCTGCGGAAAAGTCCGAACGGGGAGTTTGACCGGGATTACGACTGGGAAGGACGAGGTTCCGTGCTCCCTTTGGCAGGAACGGCTGAAACCAGGTCCGGGTATGTCTGGTATCCGGTTTCCAAGGGCGGGAATACTTACTATGTCCGGAATGACTGTGTGAAGCTGGTGAATACTGATATTTCATCCACTTCCGGCAGCTCCAGCGAGACGCCGGCACCATCCTCGGGTGGCAGCAATTCCTCCTCCTCATCCGGATACGGAACGGTGACGACAATCATGGGCGGATGCAATCTGCGGGCGACCATGGGCGGAACGATGATTAAGCAGATTCCCAAGAACGTAACGCTGACCGTGCTGGCAAAGCCTACATCGAAGGGCGGATATACCTGGTATTACGTGAATGCGGACGGGAACAAAGGGTATCTGAGAAGCGACGTGGTGAAGTATCGTTCCGGCGGAACGGCCACATCCACAACAACGAACACAACGACGGAAACCACAGTTACAATCAGCAACACTGACTCCAATGCAACCGGCTATGTCATGACGACTTCGCCAGACGTGAATCTGCGGGTCAAGGCCGGATATACGTCCCTGATCGGAAAGATCAAGTCCAAGGGTACGGTCATGCCCTACTACGGCCAGCCGAGCACGGTGAAGGGTGTTACCTGGTATAATGTACGGGACAACTCGCTGGGGATGGGATATGTCCACGGAAGCTATGTGAGCATTGTCAACTCCGACGGATCTTCCACGCCCACGCCCGAACCTACCGAAGCGCCGACGGGCACCGTGGTTGCTTCCAGTACCTCCCAGGTGGAGGCCAGCTATGGCACGCTGAGGGTCGGCAATACAGGAACTGCAGTGAAAAATCTGGTGCAGGCGCTGAAAGACCGGGGATACTACAGCGGAAGCGTGACAAACAAATATACGACAGCAGTCGAAAAAGCTGTGCGGGCCTTCCAGAAGGCGCAGAGCCTCAGTGTGGACGGTATTGCCGGACCGGCGACGCAGCATGCACTGTACGGCACTGTTCCGGTTGGAGCGGCAGATACCAGCAATCTGACGATGACCCTGTATCCGGCTGAAAAGATCGACTGGTGGACCGGCGGCATCAACAATATGTGGGTGAAGGGAACCAACTACAAGATCTATGATGTGAAAACCGGTATTGTCTGGTGGGCGCACCGGTGGAGCGGCGGTTACCATGCAGACGTTGAACCGCTTACAGCAGCAGATACAGCACGGCTGTGCAAATGCTACGGCGTGACGACCGCACAGGAGATCGCGAACAGGAAACTTTACCAGCGGCGGCCCAGTCTGATCACCATCGGGAACCGGACCTTTGCCTGCTCGCTGTATGGTGTGCCGCACAACTATCCGGAAGGAGATACAATCTCCTCAAACGATATGAAAGGTCAGATCTGTCTCCACTTTACAAACAGCTGGACTCACGGAAGCAAAAAGGTCGACAGCCTCCATACGGAAGCGATCCAGTACGCATGGGAGAATGCGCCGAACGGGCACAAGTAATTCTGCAAAAAGTTTTCCAGAAGGCGACCGCACTTAGGCGGCCGCCTTTTCTGACAGCTCACCGTTCTCTGAGTACAGGTGCGGATGGCTGCATATGGGAAAATATACCCGAATTGAAGGCGGGATCAACTTTCAGCTGATGCTCCCAAATGTCGGGACATCATGTATTCGCGCTGTTTTTTCCAAAGAAATTGCCGGAAGCAGATTGACTTTCGCTTGGTAAAGTGATAATGTAACAGGGCAACCCAAACTGAAACCTGAGGAGGAGAACAAGCATGAAGAAACTGATCGCGATGATACTGGCACTGACCCTGGCTCTGGCCTGCGGAGCCGCGATGGCGGATACTTTCATTCACGGAATCGATCCTGAGTATCCACCTTTCAGTTACCTGGGTGATGACGGAGAATATACGGGCTTTGATGTTGAGATCGCGAAGGCAGCCTGTGAGGTAGCCGGTCTGGACTATGAAATTTTTGCCGTGGACTGGGACAACAAGCTGATCCAGCTGGACAATCACGAATGCGACGTCATCTGGAGCGGCATGACGATTCTGGACTCCATGAAGGAAGCCGGATACGTGATCTCAAAGCCGTATTATGACAATACGCAGGTACTGGTTGTGAAAAAGGACAGCGGAATCGCAGCGTCAACGGACCTGGCCGGCAAGCGGGTAGCCGTACAGCTGGGAACCTCGGGCGAAGCCCTGCTGAATGGGGATCTGGCCGACCTGAAGAATTCTTTTGAAGAACTGGTTACCTGCCAGAGCTTCCTGGTCTGTTTCACGGAACTGGAAGGCAATGGTGTTGATGCTGTATTTGTAGACCTGCCTGTGGCAGCAGCCTATGTAGCCGGAAAGGATGGTCTGGAGATTCTGGACGAGCAGCTGGGCGCCGAGCAGTATGGTCTGGCCTTCCGGAAAGACGACGCGGAGCTGTGCGCGAAAATTGAAGACGCGGTGGATCAGTTGGTGGCGAGCGGAAAATATGCTGAGATCGCGGCGAAATATCCGGATATTGTCAACAACCTGCTGTTCCTGAATGCGGAATAAGCAGCTTCCTGAGGAATTAACCCAAATGATCCCGGAGGAGATTTCCCCTCCGGGAATTTTACGCGAGGCGGAGGGCCGGCTATGACGCTGACGACCATGATTCTGAAAATGGGAGACGGGTTCGGAAAAACCTGTGCCATTTTCTTCCTGACACTGCTGTTTTCCCTGCCCCTGGGGATGCTGGTAGCGCTGCTGCGGATGAGCAAAAACAGGATGATATCCGGCATCACCCGAGGCGTGATTTCAGTACTGCGGGGTACACCGCTGATGCTCCAACTGCTTGCCGTAACCTACGGACCTTATTACCTCTTCGGCATCAGCGTATCCCGGAATAAGCTGATTCCGGTAGTGGTCGCCTTTTCCATCAACTATGCGGCATACTTTGCGGAAATCTACCGGGGCGGGATCGAGAGCATGCCTGTGGGTCAGTATGAGGCTGCAGAGGTGCTCGGATACACCAAAGGACAGACCTTCATGCGCATCATTCTGCCGCAGGTAATCAAACGGATTCTGCCCAGCGTTACCAATGAGGTTGTGACGCTGGTGAAGGATACATCCATGGCCTTTACGGTTTCCTACCAGGAGATGTTCACAATCGGCAAACAGATTGCCAACTCTCAGACCAGCTTTGT
>JAFRGU010000102.1 GCA_017433675.1 Clostridia bacterium | reverse complement strand
GCATAGTTACCTCTCATAGATTCGGGCATCTCAGAATAAGCATATTTCATGGTTTTCAGAGATCTTTGTTCATCCCCTGCCCTGGTCGTGCACAACTTTTTGGAAAAGAAAAGCTGGAGATCGTCATCGTTTTCAATTTCTGTTTCATATTGCTCACACTGCTTGCCCTGATACCATACGCCTGTGCCATCCGGGATATAACCCCGTTTAACATACATTCGCTGAGCACTTCCATAACCGCTATGAAGGCCGACGCCGAGCCAGATGGTATCTGCATATTGTCCGGCAATCTGTTCAGCTGCGTCCATCAGTTTGCCTCCGATTCCTCTTCTCTGGTATTTTTCCAATACACCAAAGTCAACGATCTCGGGCCAGCCCTTTCCCTTAAACGCACCACCCAGGCCTGTTAAGTAGACATTGATATAACCGGCAGGATGCCCTTCATACACAGCCGTCAGTGAGATGCATTTTCCTTCAGCCTGATCCCTGAGTCTTGTCCGGTACTTGGAGATATCCGGATGCCACCCTTGCGCTGTCTCTTCATCGGTAAAGACTTGGGCATCCGATTCTTCCATATTACGGATCAACAGCACGTCATCACTGTAATAAACCATATTTCCCTCCTGAAAGCAGTTCCCATCAGTTCAATTCATCGAGCAGAATATAATACCGGAGCTTCTCTTCATCCTTTGGAACTCCGGCTGCGCGGAACAGATCATCCGGATCAATATTTGGATAGACTTTTCCGTAGTGACCGTCGCTGTTGTGCTTCAGGCTCCGCCAGCCCAGAGCCAGATCCATCCATCGGTCATTGGCCCCAGCATTTCCCACATCAATAAAACCTGTAAACCGTTTCCCATCCGTGAACATATTCGGCAGGCAGAAGTCTCCGTGCGTTACCACACGATCCTGCGGCGGAAGGTTTTCTTTCAACCAATCCAGAAGAGACCTCGGATTCTCAAAGCCGCCCGGTCCAAATGTCTCCGGCTCGCAGTCGGATGGATCAAAACGCCCGGACTGGATTGCTGCCTCGGCATGAGAAAGGTTATCTTCCACAGTCCGCTCAAACGGACAGTCCGCCACGGGAATCGCCCACAATGTATGCAGCGCTTCAGCCATACAGTCCAGCAACAACGTCGGCTGATTCATCACTTCAGGTTTGCATAGTTCTTTTCCCTGAATGCGTGTCATGAGCAGCCAGTCCTGTCCATTCTCAACCTCATGAGCAGCCACCCGCGGAACAGGTGCTTTTCCGTCAAGCCACTGCAGGATCTTTACATCTATTGTATCCCCGTCATCTGCAGGGCGGATTTTCAGTACATAATCATCAAAAAGGAACACCTGCGCCCTGGATTTACCGAGCCCATCCATTTTTCCAGTCTGACTGCCGAGAACCCTGGCCACAGAAACTGGTATTCGCTTTAAACTTTCTGACATAAACCCTCCAGATGATCAACACTTCCGGTGAAGTTCTTTGTGACCCATGGATTCTTCCATCATTTCGATCGTCTTGCCATATCCCGGGCATGCACCGAATCGCAGATAGTCGCTGAAAAAAGCAGCATTATAGATATCGACCAGAAGTCCGGCGTCTTCCATTGCTGCCTGTCTAAAATTGATCATCATGCCTGATTATCCCCTGAACTGTTTGTTGCTGCAGGAAACCGCTTCTTCAGGCCTGTCCAATTCCCTGTAGACTGGTTTCCGCAGCCGGGTAAAGCTGATCAGCATCCCGGCAATTCCGATGATAAAGAACATCAGGCCGATGCCGGATCCTTTTCCTGCGCCAAAGAGTCCGGAAAGTGCCTGCTGCGCCGGAGAATCTGCCATCATAAGCGGTTCAAACACCTTATCCGCCAGCAGGCCGCCCAGCAGGAGAGCGATCGGAATCGTGAAATTCTGCAGGGTGCTCTTTGCGGAGAAAACCCTCCCCTGCATTTCCAGCGGAACCTTCTCCCGCATCATGGTATCCAGATTTACGTTCATCACAGCAGCCAGCAGATAAGACCATACACTGGCGGCACACCAAAGCCATGGTTCTGAGGCGAGGCTCAGCATGACATTGCCGGAAAAGATCAGGCCGGTGGTAATAAAGATCAGGAGAGTCCTTTTCTTCACAGGTTTTAACAGGGCAGTCAGCAGGCTTCCTGCCAGCAGTCCGGCCGCAACGGAACTCTGCACTGCGCCAAGCACAGCCTGGTTATTGCCTGTCCGGCCAAGGATAAACGGTGAAAGCATTCCATCGCTGCCCAGTTTCGCCAGGAAATTGATCACTGCCAGGAACAGGGTGATCCTCAGGATTGCCGAATGCTCTTTCAGGTATCGGATCCCGGCCAGGCAGGTCCTGGAGAACGGTTCTTCTTCCGTTTGCTTCCGCTTCTCTTCCGGGATCCGGATCAGGAACAGCAGGACGAGAAAGGCGATGGCAAAAGTTGCCAGATCAATGATCAGCACCAGATTCAGTCCACCGGATGCCAGCAGCAGCGCTCCCAGCGCCGGCGCCAGAATGGATACCGCTGCTCCGCTGAACCCCTGCAGGCCGCCGGCCCGGGCATAGTGCTCTTTGGGCACCAGCAGGCTGACAGCAACAAAGGAGGCCGGTTCCTGAAAAGCATTCATCAGGCTGAGCAGGAAGTTGATCACATACAGGTGCCAGATTTGCAGGACTTCAGCTGAATGCAATACAAACACTGCCAGTGTCCCGCAGGCTGCCATCAGATCAGCAGTCAGCATGATCCGCTTCTTTTGCAATCTGTCTGCCATGCTCCCCGCCAGAAAGCGAAAAAAGATGGTTGGCAGAAAGGTACATACCGTCAGCAGGGTCACGCTGGACGCGGTTCCCTGCTGGCTGTATACCCAGATAATCACCGCATAATCCGTCATGGCCGTCCCAAGCTGGGATACGGTCTGCGATC
Organism: Clostridia bacterium; assembly: GCA_017433675.1. Classification (GTDB taxonomy): domain Bacteria; phylum Bacillota; class Clostridia; order Christensenellales; family Aristaeellaceae; genus Aristaeella. The sequence goes on along the minus strand of JAFRGU010000102.1, from coordinate 4,807 downwards.
CCCATAACAAAAGAAAACTGTGAAGCTGTTGATAAGATTGTTTATTCATGGCTTTGCTCCTTACATGTTTTTATTTTCATGCAGCGCAAAGCCTGATCGGACGAAAGGTTCCGACCGCTCCGTGCAGGCTTCGTCCTGTGTCAGACCTTGCGCGGAGCGGAAACATCTGCGGCGAGCGATATCCCCCATCTGGTATGTTTCATTGATCTCTTCCTCCATTTGATTGCAGCATCCATGGAAAAAACATCATTCCGAATATTCGCTTTCAGCTGACCCTGTTCCTGCCTGATAAGGCTTTTCGTTCAGCGCAATCCGGGCTGATGGAAATATACTTCCCATCGCTTTGCGATGGCTGCAGCCAGGTTATTCTCCGAAAAATGCAGCGGAGCGCTGCTTGCAGTGACCGCAATAGCTGCATCCTCTGATACTGATCATCATACCATATTCCCCGGAACAAAAAAAGCCTCCGCCGTGAGCGTCCCCTGGATCGGATTGATATTCCATCCTTCATTCCCATTCCGCTCTTTTTTTGTTCATTTTCCCGGAGGAAATCCCCCTTTCAGCATAGAATTGAATAAAGTTAGCTGGTTTTCTGATTGTACTCCGGGAGGGATGTTGTATGGCGGAAAACGAAAACCTGGATCTGAAACTCCATCTCCAGGCCCCGGCTCACGGGGAAGCCCTGGCGGCTCTGGTCGAGTCCAGCCTGCCCGCCGAAGCCAATCTGCGCCTGGAGGTAACCCTGATTCCTCCGCGTTCAAAGGATCCCTTCCTCCGGGTCGGTCTTCGCGTTGGAGACCGGAAATGGTTCGTCGTCAAGGATCTTCCCGATTTTCTGCACGCCTGGCAGGAGAATAAGTCCCTCCCCTTCCAGAGCCGCTTTGTTTTCGAGCCCTCCTGGATGCGCTTTCGGGATGAGGATCAGCGGATTCTTTCCCTCCTGGCCAGGATGGTTTCCCTTCAGGAGCTTGGCCGCTGGGTTCCCTCCCCGGGGGATGCCCGGCTCATGCGCCTGCCCGGCGCTTTCGCGGAGGATCTGCTGTCCCTGCTCCAAACCCAGCCTTTCCGCGTCATGCGGGAGGAAGGCTCCATTCTGTCCCTTTCCGCCATGGCGGAATCTGCCGTGCCTCTCCGGATTGAGTGCCGGATGACCCCCCGGGGGCTTTCCCTGGCGGCGCCGCTGCCGCCGGATCTCCATCCTCTGGTGGAGTCATGCCGCTTCCTTCTCTCCGGAGAGCATGTGCTTGTTGTTCCGGAGGAACAGCGGGATCTCCTCAATTTCCTGCTCTCCCGCCGGGAAGAAAACCAGGTCGTCCTGGATTATCCGCTGGAAGCCACTGAGCGGGTCGTCGGTGAGATTCTTCCCTATCTGAAGCTTCGCGCTGCCGTGGAAATGAGTGAGGAGCTCCGCCGGATGCTGGTTCGCCTTCCGCTGGACGCCCGGGTTTATCTCGACCGGGATGGCTCCAGCGTGGTCGCGCAGGTGGTTTTCCGCTATGGGGAAACAGAACTGAATCCTTTTGCCCCCGTCCGGGAGAAAATCGCGCTGGAGAAAGGGGAAAAGCTGCTTCTCCGCGACGCGGAGCGGGAGCACGCCGTTCTCGAAGTCCTGGCGAATGCCGGGTTCCGGGTGAATAAGGAGAATATCCGTCTCTCCCACCCCGACGCGCTTTTTGCTTTCCTGACGGATGGCGTCCGGCATCTGGATGAACTCTGTCAGGTATTCCTCAGCAAGGACTTTCGGCGCATGATCATCCGTCATCCCGGTCTCCGCGGAGGGCTGAAGATGGAGGAGGGCAGTCTCCTCATGAGCCTTACCATTGATGATGTCCCGACAGATGAAGTCCTCGGCATTCTGGAGGCCCTCAGCCGTTCACGCCGGTATTACCGGCTGAAAGACGGCACGTTCCTCTCTCTGGACAATCTGGATGCCTGGCAGCAGCCGGCGGATATGCTCGTGGAAGCAGCCCGGCGGGATGGCAGCCGGCTGGACCGGGATTCGCTGGTGTTCCGTGCATACCGGTCCGGTTATCTTCTGCGTCTGCTGGAAGAAAGCGGCATTCCCGTTTCCGCGGATGACTCCGTGGCCGCCGTCGCGGAGGAAATTGCCGGCATCCGCCCCGCCCATCCCGCGCCTGCGGTTCAGATTCCCCTTCGGGATTATCAGCTGCGGGGATATCAGTGGCTGTATACGCTGGACCGTCTCCGCATGGGCGGTGTCCTGGCGGATGATATGGGCCTGGGAAAAACCGTTCAGATCATCGCCCTCCTGCTGGCGACCCGGGAGCCTTCCCGCTGCAGTCTCGTCGTCGCGCCTACCAGCCTTACCTATAACTGGCTTTCGGAGCTGGGCCGTTTCGCGCCGGATCTGTCCGCGGTCGTGATCTCCGGCTCCGCTGCCCAGCGGGAGCGCATGTGGTCCCATATTCTTTCAGCCGGGGATGTGGATGTCGCCATTACCTCCTATCCTCTCCTTCGCCGGGATATTGCCTTCCTGGACAGCTATGCTTTCCGGTTTGTCATTCTTGATGAAGCACAGAATATCAAAAACGCCGGCAGCCAGATTGCTTCGGCTGTCCGGCGTCTCCAGGCGGATACCCGGCTCGCGCTCACCGGCACCCCGATGGAGAACGGCATCGGCGAGCTCTGGAGCATCTTTGATTTTGTTCTTCCGGGGTATCTTCCCCCATATTCGGTTTTTCTCCGCCGCTATCAGGACGGCATGAACAGTGAAGATCTGCGGATGCGCATTTCTCCCTTCCTGACGCGCCGACTGAAGCAGGATGTCCTTTCCGAGCTGCCGGACAAGGCGGAAACCCGCCTCACCGCCGCCATGACACCGGAGCAGCGGGCGGTCTATCAGGCGGCTCTGGAACGCCTTCGTCCCCGGATCCGGAATCTGGTGGAAGACCGGGGGCTGAACCGCAGCCGGATCGAAATCCTTTCCGCCATTACGGAGCTTCGCCAGATCTGCTGCCACCCTTCCCTCGTCCTGGATGGATATCTGGGCGGCTCCGGCAAGGAGGAAATGCTTCTGGAACTGCTCCCCTCGATGATCAAAAGCGGCCGGCGCGTACTGGTTTTCTCCCAGTTCACGTCCCTCCTGAAACTTCTTCGCCCGAAGCTCGATCGGGAAGGATATGAAACGCTCTATCTTGACGGTGATACACCGGCGGGAGACCGGCTCGGCCTCACTGAGCGCTTCAACGCCGGCGAGGGCCAGGTTTTCCTGATTTCCCTTCGGGCCGGCGGATCCGGCCTCAATCTCACCGGCGCGGATGTGGTCATTCATTTCGATCCCTGGTGGAATCCCGCCGCGGAGGATCAGGCCACCGACCGGGCCCACCGGATCGGTCAGACCCGAAAAGTCGATGTGATTCGCCTCGTCATGGGTGAAAGCATTGAAGAGAAGGTCGTCGAGCTTGGCGAGCGCAAAAAGGCACTCTTCGATCGCCTGATTACCCCCGGGGAATCCGGTCTCTCCGCCCTCACGGAGCAGGACATCCGGGATCTGTTCTCCTGATTTGTCTTTTCCATATCAAAGACCCCGGCCTCCTTTCGGAAGCCGGGGCCCTTTTGTTCATCCTTGTTTCAGAAATCCTCAGCCCTGCGCAGCCATCTTCTTGTAGCTCTCGCGCCGGACCTTCGCGTCCTCTTCCTGCTGCACAAACAGCTTCGCGGCCGCATCCGGGAACTGCTGGGCCAGGCTGGTATACCGGACCTCGCCCTTCAGGAATTCCTGATAGTCGCCGGTGGGATCCTTGCTGTCGACCGTCATCGGGTTCTCCAGCGTCGGATTGTACCGATACAGCTGCCAGTATCCGCAGTCCACTGCCTTCTTGATCTCGGCCTGGGCTTTGCCCATGCCGCCCTTGGCCCGCAAGCCGTGGTTGATGCAGGGCGCGTAGGCGATGATCAGGCTCGGGCCGTCATAGGCTTCGGCTTCGATCATGGCCTTCAGCACCTGCTGCGGGTTGCTCATGGCGACCTGCGCTACGTACACATAGCCGTAGCTCATGGCCATCATGCCCAGGTCCTTCTTCTTGGTGCGCTTGCCGGCAGCGGCGAACTTCGCCACGGAGCCGGTGGGCGTCGCCTTGGAGGCCTGGCCGCCGGTGTTGGAGTAAACTTCGGTGTCCAGCACCAGGATGTTGACATCCTGATTCTGCGCCAGCACATGGTCCACGCCGCCGTATCCGATGTCGTAGGCCCAACCGTCGCCGCCGAAGATCCAGATGCTCTTCTTGGTCAGCAGATCCTTGTTCTCCAGGATATACTTCTTGTATTCGCCGCCCTGGTCGCCCTTGGCTTCCAGCAGCGCGACCAGCTTGTCGCCGGCCTTGCGGCTGCCGTCGGCGTCGTTCTTGTTCTCCAGCCATTCCTTGGCCGCGGCGACGATCGCTTCGTCCTTGCCTTCTTCGGTCACCTTGGTGATGATCTCGGCCAGCTTGTCACGCCGCTGCGTGGTGGCCAGGTTCATGCCGAAGCCGAATTCCGCGTTGTCCTCGAACAGGCTGTTGCTCCACGCGGGGCCGAAGCCCTTCTCGTTCGTGGTGTAGGGGCAGGTCGGGGCGGAGCCGCCGTAGATGGAGGAGCAGCCCGTCGCATTGGCAATCAGCATCCGGTCGCCGAACAGCTGTGTCACCAGCTTGACGTACGGAGTCTCGCCGCAGCCGGCGCAGGCGCCGCTGAACTCGAACAGGGGCTTCAGAGCCTGGCTGTTCTTCACGGTAGCCTTGTTGGTGATCTTGTCCGCCACTTCCGGCACGGTCATGGCATACTCCCAGTTGGCCTCTTCCTTCCGCTG
>JAFRGU010000101.1 GCA_017433675.1 Clostridia bacterium | reverse complement strand
TGGTACCATGAAAACACGGACAGATCCATCAGGAACAAGAAGGAGAAAAAACCATGCGGAACAGAGAAGAAGCCAGGAGAACAGCGGAGGAACTGGTCAGCCGGATGACGATCGAAGAAATGGCAAGCCAGCTGAGATATGACGCGCCGGCGATTCCCCGGCTCGGCATTCCGGCTTACAACTGGTGGAACGAAGTGCTGCATGGCGTGGCCCGGGCGGGAACGGCGACGGTGTTTCCGCAGGCGATCGGCATGGCTGCGATGTTCGATGAAGAAATGCAGGAGAAAATCGCAGAGACCATTGCCGAGGAAGCCCGGGCAAAATACAACGGGCAGAGCGCCCACGGGGACCGGGACATCTACAAGGGGCTGACCGTATGGAGCCCGAATATCAACATTTTCCGGGATCCAAGATGGGGCCGGGGACACGAAACCTACGGCGAGGATCCCTACCTGACCAGCCGGCTGGGCGTCCGGTTTATTCAGGGGCTTCAGGGAAACGGAAAATACCTGAAGACCTCCGCGTGCAGCAAGCATTTCGCGGTCCATTCCGGGCCGGAGGCGCTCCGCCATGAATTTGACGCCCGGGCCAGCAAGAAGGACATGACGGAAACCTATCTGGCCGCGTTTGAGGCGACCGTCAAGGAGGCCGAGGTAGAGAGCGTGATGGGCGCCTACAACCGGGTGAACGGGGAACCGGCCTGCGGATCGAAAACGCTGCTGAAGGACATTCTGCGGGAGAAGTGGGGATTCCGGGGACATGTGGTCAGCGACTGCTGGGCGATCCAGGATTTCCATGTGAACCACCATGTCACCGGGACCGCGCCGGAAAGCGCGGCGCTGGCGATTCGCAACGGATGCGACCTGAACTGCGGGAATACCTACCTGCACATCCTCGAAGCCCTGCAGGAAGGACTGATTACGGAAGCGGACATCACGCGGGCGTGTATCCGGCTGATGACAACGCGGGCCCTGCTGGGCCTGTTTGATCCCGACTGCGAGTATAACCGGATCCCGGTGACGGCCGTGGATACGGACGAACATGCCGCGCTGGCCCAGCAGGCGGCGGAGAAGAGCATGGTGCTGCTGGAGAACGACGGAACGCTGCCGCTGGATCCCGAACAAGTCCGTTGCGTCGCGGTGATCGGCCCGAACGCGGACAGCGTGATGGCCCTGGAGGGAAACTATAACGGAACGAGCAGCCGGTATGTGACCTTCCTGGCCGGGATCCGGGCCTACTGCGAGAAGCACGGGATCCGGGTGCTTTACAGCCTGGGAAGCCACCTGTTCAAGGACCGGACCAGCGGGCTGGCCCAGGCGGAGGACCGGATGGCGGAAGCGGCGATGTACGCCGAGATCGCCGACGTGACCATCGCCTGCGTCGGGCTGGACGCCGGACTGGAAGGCGAGGAAGGCGACACCGGGAACGAGTACTTCAGCGGGGACAAGAAGGATCTGCAGCTGCCGGAAAGCCAGCGGAAGCTGCTGGCCATGCTGCAGAAGCAGGCGAAGAAGCTGGTGACCGTGATCGCGGCCGGCAGCAATCTGAACGTTCCCGAGGGGGACGCGAAGATTTTCGCCTGGTATCCCGGACAGGCCGGAGGCACTGCCCTGGCGCGCATTCTGTTCGGCGAGGTGAATCCCGGCGGGAAGCTGCCGCTGACCTTCTACCACAGCGTGGAGGAGCTGCCGGACTTCGAGGACTATGCCATGGCCAACCGGACCTACCGGTACTTTGAAGGCACTCCGCTGTATCCCTTCGGCTACGGGCTGAGCTACACAAAATTCGAGGTCCTGGAGGCCCGGGACGGGGATCATGAGGTGATCCTCCGCATCCGGAACTGCGGGAACCGGGACGGGGAGACCGTCGCGCAGGTCTATGTCCGGTGTGAAAGCGACCTGGCACCCACCCATCCGAGGCTCTGCGGGTTCCGGCGCGTGGCACTGGCAGCCGGGGAAGAGAAGGAAGTCCGGGTGAAGCTGGACGCTCTGACCTGGACCGTGGTGGATGAAAACGGTGAACGGCAGAACGTGGAGCACGGCGTGCTGTACGCGGGCCTGAATCAGCCGGATGCGAGGAGCGTTGAGCTGACCGGGATGAAGCCTGCGGAGATAAAAAGGTAATGTCTGTTGGGTGACCGCGCAGCCCGACGGCGGGTAATTCCCCCCGGGGGACGCGGCTCTCCGGCCCGGGGCTGCCGCCCGTTCTCCGCTGAAAAAGCGCCACTGGCGCTTTTTCCGGGCGCTTCGAACCCCCGTTGAGTCCTGCAGCGGCACAAAGACTCTGCCTTCCCTTCGGTCGGCACAGCCTAAGTGCCGGCGGACTCAAAGGGTCCCCCGGCGGGAATTCCCCGCCCGGGCTGCAAGTGGGTTGCCTGCGTCAGATATATTTTATTTTCAGGGCCCGGAGGAAAAGCCTCCGGGTTTTTGAATTGACGCAGAAGAAAAGGTGAATTATACTGATTCCGGGATCGGAAAGGACGGGAAGGAACGAGGAAGAATGGCCAAACTCTACGTGGTGGCGACGCCCATCGGGAATCTGCAGGACTGGTCGCCGAGAGCTGTGGAAACGCTGAAAAACGCGGACCTGATAGCCGCTGAGGATACCCGGGTGACCGGAAAGCTGTGCCAGATTCACGGCATCCATACGCCATTGACCAGCTGCCACCAGCATAACGAGGGCAGCAAGGGGGAATACCTGGCCGAAAAGATGGCGGCGGAGGATCTGACCGTCGCCCTGACGACGGACGCGGGGACGCCGTGCATTTCAGACCCCGGATATGCCCTGGTCAAAGCCTGCATTGAGCGGGGAATCGAGGCGCAGCCCGTACCGGGATGCTGCGCGGCGATCGCGGCGCTGAGCGTCTCCGGATTCGATACGCGGGAATTCACCTTCTACGGTTTCCTGCCCCGGGAGAAGAAGGATCTGCGGGAGAAGCTCCGGGAGATTGCCGGAGGCACACCGGTCGCGGTGGTTCACGAATCCCCGTTCCGGGTCACGGACCTGGTGGAAACGATCCGGGATGAAATCCCGGAGGCGCGGCTCAGCGTCAGCTGCGACCTGACGAAGCTTCATGAGAAGACGATACAGGGAAACCCGGAAGAAGTGCTGCAGCGGCTGAAGGATAACCCGAAGACGGAAAAAGGGGAATACTGCCTGGTGCTGGATCTGCACGGCGTTCCCCGCCCAGCGCCGGAAGAAGACCGGACCGCGGCAACCCCGGAGGCAAGGATCATCGATCTGATGATCCGGGAAGGACTGACGCTGCGGGACGCGCAGAACGAGCTGATTCTCCGGGGAGAAAAGAAAAACGCCGTCAAACAGGCGGCGCTGACCCTGAAAAGGATGTTTGAGGAAAAGGAATGAGTGCTTTTATCCATGAACCGGTCATGCTTCCGGAGGTGCTGGAATGGATCCGGCCCATTGCGGGCGGCGTCTACTGTGACGGGACGCTGGGCGGCGGCGGTCACAGCGGCGCAATCCTGCAGGCCGCGGGACCGGATGCGGTTCTGTACGGCATCGACCGGGACGAAACCGCCATTGCCGCAGCCACGGAACGGCTGCAGCAATACCCCGGCTTTCATGCCATTCACGGGAATTTCCATGATGCCCGAAGACTGCTGGAAGAAGCCGGCGCGCCGAAGCTGGACGGGGTGCTGCTGGATCTGGGGGTGTCCAGTCCGCAGCTGGATACGCCGGAGCGCGGATTCAGCTACCATGAGGACGCTCCCCTGGACATGCGGATGGACCGAAGCCAGGGGCGGACGGCCGCGGAGCTGCTGAACACGGCGGAGGAAGCGGAGCTGGCCGGAATCATCCGGGACTTCGGGGAAGAGAAATGGGCGGCCCGGATCGCGAAAATGATCTGTGAACACCGGGCCGCAAAGCCGATGGAAACGACCTTCGACCTGGTCAGCGCGGTGGACGCGGCCATCCCCAAAGCCGTCCGGCGAAAGGAGGACGGCCATCCCGCACGAAGGACCTTCCAGGCCATCCGGATCGCGGTGAACGATGAGCTGACGCCGCTGGATCAGGCGGTCTGCGAGCTGGTGGACTGCCTGAAGCCCGGTGGACGGATCTGCATCATTACCTTCCACAGCCTGGAGGACCGGCTGGTGAAGCGGTGCTTTCAGCGGCTGCAGAACCCCTGCATCTGCCCGCCGAAAGCGCCGGTCTGCACCTGCGGCCGGAAACCGGTGGTCCGGATCCTGGCCGGCGGGGCAATCAAGCCATCCGGGGAAGAAACCGGGCGGAACCCGCGGGCACGAAGCGCGAAGCTGCGGGTGGCTGAAAAACTGTAAATGAAAAACTGTAAACAAAAAGGGCTTTCCGACATTCCCGGAAAGTCCTTCTTTTTGGATGATTATTTGCGCGCCTGATCAACCATGGCCTGCACCTTCGTGGGGAGACCGAAGAGGGTGATGAAGCCGGCGGCGTCCTTCTGGTTATAATCGCTGGCGCCGAAGGTGGCGATGTCCTCGGAATAGAGGGAATAGTCGCTCCAGACTCCGGCCTTGATGATGTTGCCCTTATAGAGCTTGAGGCGAACCTTCCCGGTGACATGCTCCTGGGTCTTGTCCACAAAGGCGGAAAGCGCTTCCCGCAGGGGAGAGAACCAGAGGCCGTTATAGACCAGTTCGGCAAAGGTGATGGAGAGCTTCTGCTTTTCATGCATGGTGAGCTTGTCCAGGCAGACGGACTCCAGCGCCTCGTGGGCCCGGTACAGGATGGTTCCGCCGGGGGTTTCATAAACGCCGCGGCACTTCATCCCGACCAGCCGGTTTTCAACGATATCGATGAGGCCGATCCCGTTCTTTCCACCGAGCTCATTCAGCTTCAGAATGATATCCCGGGCAGACATCTTTTCCCCGTCCAGGGCCACCGGCACGCCCTGCTCAAACTCCAGGGTAATATAGGTGGGCTCATCCGGCGCGTCCAGGGGAGAAACGCCCATTTCCAGGAACCCGGGCTTTTCATACTGGGGTTCGTTGCCGGTATCCTCCAGATCCAGGCCTTCATGGCTGAGATGCCAGAGGTTCTTATCCTTGGAATAATTGGTCTCCCGGGTGATTTTCAGGGGAATGTTATGCGCCTCGGCATAATCAATCTCCTCATCCCGGCTCTGAATGGACCACTCCCGCCAGGGCGCGATGATGGGCATATTGGGCGCAAAATGCTTCACGGCCAGCTCAAAGCGGACCTGATCGTTTCCCTTGCCGGTGCAGCCGTGGCAGATGGCGTCAGCCCCCTCCTTCAGAGCGATTTCCACCAGGCCTTTGGCGATGCAGGGGCGGGCGTGACTGGTGCCGAGAAGATAATCCTCATAAATGGCCCCGGCTTTCATGGTGGGGATGATATAATTATCCACATATTCATTCTGCAGATCCAGAATATACAGCTTCGACGCGCCGGTCTTCAGCGCTTTCTCCTCCAGACCGTCCAGCTCCGTTCCCTGACCCACATCGCCGGAGACGGCAATGATTTCGGGATTATTATAATTCTCCTTCAGCCAGGGGATAATGATGGACGTATCCAGACCGCCGGAATAGGCAAGGACGACCTTTTTGATGTTCTCCTTGTTCATGGAATCGAAAACCTCCTTCATTCATGGTACGCGGTTATATATACACCCACTATGCGGAAATGTCAAGGGAAAATCAAATAAAAATTCATAAATATGCAAGAAAACCATTTGATATACATAATGTATGCAACCGGTATGGAACTGTTTATATTTCAAACTTGAAAAATATGCCAATTACGCAGAAAACGAACTTAAATTTTATTCCGATTTTGCTTGATTAATACTTGAATCTACTCGACTCCCCCTGTTTCACCTCTGTTTCACGGCGGTTCCGGCGGTTCCGGCCTGCAGGAGGAAAGATGCCAGACAGCGAATATAAATCGTATAAACAGATAGCAGGAACCCGTGAGGGGGAAATATATGTTCCGGCAGGAACCCGTGAGCGGGGAATATATGTTCAAAATAACCGAAAAAAGGACGGGGTGAATGAAATGCGGATAAAGATCGGCAGACGGACCTGGCTGGCGGCACTGCCCGGCGCGCTGGCACTCTTATGCCTGTTCCTCTGGCTGCCCGGGGCGGCATCGGCGCTGACACTGGAAAAAACGATCTCCAGCGGCAAATGCATCGCTGTGCTGGACATGGATGTCAGCGCACACGGAACGGTCAGCAATCAGATCGTCGTGACCACTTTAAACGACGCAACCAGGTATGACATTGTCTATGCCGCGGGGAAGGCGGAAAAGCCTACCGCACGGTTTTATCTGCGCGGCCGCAATAGTTTTACTTCGGAACCTACAACGGCGCTGATTCAGACGACGGACCGCCCCAATCAGGGGCTGCTGGTCTGGATCGAGGTCATATCCGGCAGCGTCCAGCTTTCCATCAGCAGTTCCGATTCCCAGGTGCGGCTGACGCCGGTACGCACGACGACTTCTCCATTGCATTTCCAACAAGTCTCCAAGGGGAAAGTCATCAACATGAAGATCGGGAACGCAAGCTTCTCTTCCATCCCTGCGGTGCTGTGCGGCACAATCGGGACTCAAATCAAGCGACAGCTTGGATCCGACAAGTATGAGCTATACAAGTTCACTGGACCCAAGCTGATAAAATACACCTATATAGACGGAATAAAGAAGGCAGAGACGGACTACCCATACGAATCGACGATATCGTCGGGCGACTGGCAATTCTTTTGCTCATATATCCCCTTTGAACTCAGTCCCGTTTCGACAAGCGGAGCATTCATGACCAAGCTGGGCCGCGGAGGATTCGCGTTCCCGGCCGGCTGGCTTGATTATCAGTGGAATTATACCGTTTTTGACACATGGGATCATGAAGAAAATTCATGGTATTCCGAGAATGCGGGGTTTGAATATACGATTCAGGACTGGGACGCCACAAATCTAAACGAAACCATTGCCGCCACGCCGGTGATCAGCCCCGAGGGCGGCGTATATGAAGAGCCGCTGACGGTGACGATCTCCTGCGCCACGGACGGCGCACAGATCCACTATACCACAGACGGCAGTGAACCAACCGCGGCGAGCCCCGTCTATTCCGGGCCGATCCCCGTGGATGAAACCATGACAATTTCGGCAGTGGCGATGAAGGAAGGCCTGTATAACAGTTCCGTCACCGTATCGATCTATGATTTTGAAGGCCCTGTGAGCGAGGAAATCAGCAGCGGCCTGGCCGGCAGCGGCACCGAGGCCGACCCGTACCTGATCTCCTCCGCCGCGGACTGGAATTATCTGGCGAATTATGTGAACAACTTTGAGAGCGATCAAAGGGCAGCCGTAGTCGATTGCGGATATCTCCTGCTGACGAGGAATATCACCGTTTCCACCATGGTCGGCAGGATGAGTAATGACAGTTCCATCACCACACGCAAATTCACAGGGCACTTCGACGGCGGCGGACACACGCTGACGTTCAGACATACGGCTACGGCTGATTATTGCGCTCCTTTCGGTTATGTGATCAATTCTACGATCGAAAACCTGCACGTTACCGGTTCGATCTATATCGACAGCAGCGAGTATGATAACATTGCGGGGGTGTGTGCCAGAGCAGAGCGCAGCCGGATCATCAACTGCGTCAGCTCCATTCAGATTGATACTGTATTATATAAATCAGATTATCTCTGCGGTATTGCAGCATACGCACCCCACACGGAAATCATCGGCTGCGTATTCGACGGCAGCATCACCGGAAACGGAAGCTCTAATAGCGGATTTGCCAGAACAAGCGCAACCTGCAGGGATTGCGTGTTCGACGCGGCGGAGCTACAGGGCAGAAGTGACATGACCAACTTTTCGAAGTACGGCGATGATATCACCAACTGCTATTATACCTGGAGCCTGGACGGAGGCACCAACCAGGGAAACTACGCCCTGGCGGTGACGGGAGACGGAAGCGCCGACCTGGACTTCGGTGAGGGCACCGTTTACGACGTGAGCGGGATCACCGCGTACCCGACGGGGCTGAAATACGGCGACACATTCTATGCCGGGGCGGGCGAGGAGGTGGCGCTGGGGCTGCACTGCGAGGCGCCGGAGGGCTTCAGAGCCGTTTATACCGCCAGCGCGGGGACGCTGACGGAGACGGACGGGGGCTGGACACTGACCATGCCGGAAGAAGGAGACGTAACGATCTCAGCGAGTGTCATACCCGCCCTTGGCTCCGGTACACAGGCGGATCCGTGGAGGATCACGGCCGGGATGCCCCTGACCTCAATGCGCTCCGGCTGGTATGAAGTGACCGGCAGCGTGGTATGCAGCGAACGGATCGCTGTCAGCGGCAACGTCGATCTGATCCTCGGCGCAGGCGCGTCACTGACCGCCCTGCAGGGCATCAATGTATCCACAGGCAACAGCCTGACGATTTCCGGCAGCGGCACGCTGAACGCAATCGGCTGCCGGGGCTGTGCGGGCATCGGCGGCGGCATCGATGAGAGCTGCGGAGCCGTGACCATCAACAGCGGCACCGTCAACGCGACCGGCAGCGTCTGGGGTGCGGGCATCGGCGGCGGCAAGGGCGGCGGAAACGGCGGAAATATCACCATCAACGGCGGCAATGTCACCGCTCAGTGTTACGATCCGGACAATGCGGAGGTCGGTCTCGCCGCAGGCATCGGCGGCGGAGATACAGGCAGCGGCGGAATGATCCTGATCACCGGCGGCACCGTATACGCACGCGGCAACCGCGGTTCGGCGGGCATCGGCGGCGGCGGATACGGCAGCGGCGGAACCATCACCATCACCGGCGGTACTGTTACGGCTGTCGGCGCTTCCTATCCGAACGGGCGCAGCGGTGCGGGGATCGGCGCAGGGCGTGTGCGCAACAGTGCAACATCCGGCGACAGCGGCAATATTACCATTACCGGCGGTACCGTCGTCGCCGTCGGCGGCGACAACGCGCAGGCCATCGGCCTGAGCAGCGAGGTCGCCGCAAATGACAGCGGTACACTGACCCTGGGTGACGGGCTTCGGGTCACCGCAGGCAGCAGTGAGAGCACGGCTGTTGTCGCAGCCGGCAATCTGGTCACTGCCTGCCGCAGCGCCTGGGTAAAAATCGAAGTGGGCGAAACTGTTCCACCCTTCGGAGAACCGGACTTTACCCTGCCCACGGGCCTGAGCGAAATCGGGGAGGAAGCCTTTGAGGGCATCGCGGCCATGACGGTGATCGTGATTCCGGACAGCTGCCGGGCGATCGGCGATCATGCCTTCCGCGACTGCACGAATCTGTATCAGGTCCGCATCCCGGCGGACTGCGCCATCGGTACGGACGCCTTCGACGGGTGCACGACGGTGTATATCTACGGCACGGCGGGAAGCCCGGCGCATGCCTATTGCCAGGATCCGCAGCACGCGAACTGCGTGTTCGTTTCGGAGACACAGAACTGAATGGCCGATCGAAGCTGTCATTTACGACATGTTCATGCGCCCGATGAAGCTGGAGCGGGTCGAACTTTCCTGGGACGGGCAGCGGAATTCAGGATGTTCCATATTCGAAAAACGGTCTGGCCCATTACTGGTCAGCCGAAACCGAAAACAGCAAAAACTGTGAAATGTTATGTTGACAGAAGCGGATTTCACAGGATATAATCATATTCGTTTCACCGCCGCCGTTTCTTCCTTTTGAACATGATGATCGCAACCTGAAGGACGATTGATTGCTGAGGAGGATGGTTTGATGTACACGGAGACTGCATATCCGGTTATCAACCTGGCGGAAACGGGCCGCCGCATTGAGCGGCAGCGCCGCCAGGCCGGGCTGACCGTGCGGGATCTTCAAACCTACTTCGGGTTTGAGTACCCGCAGGCAATATACAAGTGGCAGCACGGCGAGTGCCTGCCCACGGTGGACAACCTGCTGGCCCTGGCCAGGCTCCTGCAGGTGTCCATGGAAGACCTCCTGGTTTATGACGACCAGGGGGTCGTTCCTTTTTTTTCGCTTATTTTTTTAAACCAGCGGTTTAATGACAGGCATCCATATCCATGCTATCCTTTGCGTGTCGACAGGCGAAGGCCACGGAGACCGAAAGGAGCGGAACAGGATCTCCGACAAAGCCGCGATCGACAGGAAAGAAGCGTATTCCTTAAAGAAGTCAGGCAGAGAACCGACTTCGGATGAGCGATGGGTTTCCTGCCGGAGTCAGGCGCATACAGCAGCGCTGTCAGAAGCGAAAGCCTTTCAGGAAACACGAAGAGGGACATTCCCAGGAAGAAGGAACTCCCAGGCCGTGTGACTCCCGATGCCGACTGCCCGAACCGTTCCGAAAGGAGATGTGTTCCCAGTGGGACTGACAGATCACTAAACTGATTTACGCATAGAACGATTTTCGTTGCGTCTGCAAAAGACTCCGGATGTTTTCCACCTGTTCATCATGGCGCCCGCCACGGCCGGCGTGCAAAGTGTCAGCAAAGCAGCCCCGCTGAAAAATCATCCTGGACCGACCCCGATGATATGGAACGGTAACAAAGGGCGGTTATCCCAAACAGGATGGCCGGACAGCGGAGCTGACGGACGACGCGGCGCATTCTCTGCCAGGATATCCCTTCCCGAAACGGGGAGGACTGTGATGGGTAAATCGTGAAGGCATCGGGAA
Organism: Clostridia bacterium; assembly: GCA_017433675.1. Lineage (GTDB taxonomy): Bacteria > Bacillota > Clostridia > Christensenellales > Aristaeellaceae > Aristaeella. The sequence continues at coordinate 1,519 of JAFRGU010000101.1, read as the reverse complement.
CGTTAAAGGTTTTCGCAGTCGGATCGCAACGGCACATGGGCTGAAATGCCGTGGAGTCCGGTTTCTCTGAGGGCGAAGGAGAAATGCGGCTGTCTGCCATTTGAAGCTATGATTCGGTGTAAAGGCATGCTTCAAACGGATGCAGCCCGGGAAAACACCTTTCCGGGCACTGAGCAGAAGAGTTCGTCACAGTTCTCGCGACGGCTGAGATGCCGTCAGCACGGAGGAAAGGAGAAAACGAAGATGAGCTATCTGGAAAACCTGAAGACGGAAGCCAGTTATACCCATACCCTGAACGGTGCGAAAACCCACGGAAGCTCCGGCGACGCGTGCCTGGATTTCTTCGCCGTGGCAGGCGGCATGCGTTACCGCAGGCCTTCAGAGCAGATCCGCTTATTCGATCGGGCTTATATTGAGACGCCGGATCTGGCGATGAAGCTGCTGTACCATCTGCGGGACATCCGCGGAGGCATGGGAGAGCGGAAACTCTTCCGGACACTGCTCCGGCATGTGGCATTTACCTGGCCGGAATCCGCCCAAAAGAATGTCGCATATATCGCCGAATTCGGCCGCTGGGATGATCTTCTCTGCCTGCTGGGAACCCCCGCAGAGAAACAGGCTGTTCAGACGATCCAAAGGCAGCTTGCGGAAGATGAAGCCGCGCTGAAACGCCGGGAAGCGGGCGAAGAGAACGCGCACATCTCGCTTCTGGCAAAGTGGCTGCCTTCCGATAACACCTCCAGCCCGCGCACCCGAAATACCGCGTGCCACCTGATCAAAGCGCTGGGGATGGCACCCAGGGAGTATCGCCGCCTGGTCACGGCACTTCGCGCCCGTATCGGTCTGACGGAGCGACAGCTGACCCGGAAGCAGCCGGAAAAAGTCAACTATGAAGCTGTCCCCGCGCAGGCCATGCTGAAATACCGTGTCGCTTTTGAACAGAAAGACAGCGACCGATATTCCGATTACCTGCGCAATGTTTCCGAAGGCAAAAAGCAGATGCATACCGGAACGCTGTTTCCCTATGAAATCCTCAGACCGTTTTTTGCCGGCGGGTACTGGGATCGTACAGAAGTCCAGGGCGCGGAAGCGCTCGAACAGCTGTGGAACCATCTGCCGGGAACTGTCGCCAATGTCAACGCCATCAGCGTGGTGGATACTTCCGGCTCCATGTACTGCGACTGTGAGCATCTCAAGCCCGCGCTGGTCTCCCAGGCTATGGGACTGTTCTGTGCTGAACGGTGCAAGGGAGTATTTCATAATCATCTGATTACCTTTGAGACATTTCCCCATCTGATTCAGATCCACGGAGAAAATCTGAGGGAGAAACTGAGGTATATCGGTACCCTGCCATGGGGCGGCAGCACAAACCTGGAAGCCGTGTTTGACCTGATCCTGAATACCGCGGTGAAACATCACGCACAACAGGAAGAAATGCCGCAGGTGATCTACATCTTCTCGGATATGGAATTCAACTGCTGCATGGAAAAAGCCGATAAAACCGTGTACGAGAACGCCA
>JAFRGU010000100.1 GCA_017433675.1 Clostridia bacterium | reverse complement strand
GATTGTGCACATCGACGCGGAGGACGAGCGGGAATACCGGATGCGGGTGGCGGCCCTGTACGAGTGGCTGCGGAAGAACGGGATTCCGATCGATCCGCAGAACCGGAACCCCAGCCGGCTGAGCCGGATGCCGGGGGTGACGCGGAACGGGAAGCGGCAGCGGCTGGTGGCGGTGAACATCGGGAAGAAGAGCTGGAACGAATGGCGGGAGTATCTGAGGACGCTGAACGACGCCCTGCCGGAGATGGTACGGCTGGCGGACGTGAAGGACCATCCGCCGACGCTGCCGGAGGAGTTGATCAGCGGGATCCTGCGGATGGGGCACAAGATGCTGATCAGCGGGCCGAGCAAGGCGGGGAAGAGTTTCCTGCTGATGGAGCTGTGCATCGCGATCGCGGAGGGGATTTTCTGGCTCGGATTCCAGTGCAGGAAGGGACGGGTGCTGTACATCAACCTGGAAATCGACCCGGCGAGCGCCATCGACCGGTTCCTGAGGATCTACCGGGCCATGGGGGTCCCGATGAACCACGCGGAGGACATCGTGATCTGGAACCTGAGGGGGCACGCAGAGCCGCTGGACCGGCTGGTGCCGAAGCTGATCCGGCGGATCCAGGGAGAGCACTACGACGCGGTGGTGCTGGACCCGATCTACAAGGTGATCACGGGGGACGAGAACAGCGCCAGCGACATGGGGGCTTTCTGCAACCAGTTTGACAAAATCTGTACGGCGGCGGGGTGCGCGGCGATCTACTGCCACCACCACAGCAAAGGCGCGCAGGGAATGAAGAAGGCGATGGACCGGGCGAGCGGGAGCGGGGTGTTCGCGCGGGACCCGGACGCGCAGCTGGACATCATCGAGCTGGAGATGACGGAGGAGGTGCAGTGCCACGCGGCAGAGACCAGGGGGACGGCCTGGCGGCTGGAAACGAGCCTGCGGGAGTTTCCGAACATCGTGCCGATGGAATTCTGGTTTGAGTATCCGCTGCACCGGGTTGACAAATGGGAGGAGCTGAAGAAGCTGCCGGCGCAGGGGACCTTCGAGGCGGGGAAGGTGAAGAACAAGTGCCATAAGACTGCAGAGGAGGCCAAGGAGGAATTCCGGAACGCGTTCGCGCTGCAGTGCATTAACCGGAAGGAAGTGCCGATGTCAGATATGATGGAGCTGCTGGATATCGGAGAATCCGCGATCTACAACAGGGTGAAAAAATTAGGTGATGAATTCAAGATCGAAAACAAGATCATAAAACGCCTGGAACCCCAGGAAAATCAAGGCCCGGAGGGCACGGAGGAAGCAAATTCCAAACCCCGGAAGAAAGCAGGGACAAAAGCACGAAAGACAAATGCCCGGAACCCCAGAAAAATCAAGGCTCTGGGGCAAAAAAAGAGGATCAATAATTTCATTATTCCAAGCTGGGTATATATATACCCATGAGAAACTGACGTTTCACTCCTGCAAGGGGGGAAGGGCGAAGGCGCCCGCCCTTCCACTTGCACGGAGTAAAACGGAAACAGGAACAGCAGCGAAAAAAGATTCTGAAAGAGTGTCGAAAACAGGAAAAACAGACAGACGGAGGTATGGACAGATGGAATACAGGAACCCGGAACATTATCCTGACCCGACGGCGGGGCAGGCGATCGAGAACACCGAGCGGGAAGAGGAACGGATGAAGCGGCAGCGGAGATGGGGCGGACGGAAGCACCGGCGGGACGGGGCGCACCGGATGGATGGGGCTGGATGGAAACCTCGGCCGGGGCTGCGGTATCAACTGGTATGGAAGGCGGAGAAGACTGATGGCAAAGAATGAAGCGATCGATGTATGTATCGAGGATCTGGTGCAGGCGATTATCCTG
>JAFRGU010000099.1 GCA_017433675.1 Clostridia bacterium | reverse complement strand
GTGTGTGAAAAGTGCGCGCCGGTTTTCGGACATTACGGGTGGTTTATGACTGAGGCGGAACTGCTCAGCCGGGCACAGAAGATTCATCAGGAGCGAACCCGGTGAAACGGAAAAAAAGACCAGAAAAAGAACCGAAACAGATATTGCGTTTCACTTCGGAGCGAGCTACAATCCATGGTAGCTGTGAAAAACGCGAAGGAGTGATCAATCCGATGAATCAGGAGAACACGGAGACACCTATTTCATGGGAAGAAGCCCATCCATGGCTGTCCAGGCTGACAGCCCGGGAGGACGAAGATCCCGACGATGAAGTGATCCGGTTCACGCTGGATGAGCTGCGGATCGCCTGACAGCGCAGCGTCAAAAGATCATGCCCACGTGGCAGAAAGGAGTTCCCTGAGCATGGAGAACATCGAAAGAGTATGCAAATTTCTGGATGACACCGGAACCTATTATCTGGCGACCGTGGAAGGCGATCAGCCCCGTGTGCGTCCCTTTGGAACGGCCCTGGTATTTGAAGGAAAGCTTTATATTCAGACCGGAAAGGTCAAGAACATCTCCAAACAGCTGGCTGCAAATCCCAAAGCGGAAATCTGCGCCTTTGACGGCGGAAAATGGCTTCGGGTGGCGGGAGAGCTGATTAATGACGACCGAATCGCCCCAAAGGCGGCCATGCTGGAAAAGCATCCGGAGCTGAAGGGTATGTACAAGGCAGAGGATGACAATACCCAGGTGCTGTATTTCCGGAACGCCACAGCGACATTCAGTTCTTTCACGGACGCACCGGAAACGTTCACATTCTGATCGACCGAAAACATGAAGCCCGGGGACAAAAGATGCCCCGGGTTTTGTTATCGGGATCAGGCAGGACGAATCAGCGATGGTTTCCCTGAAAAGCAGAACGGCGAAGGCAGGAAAAAGAGCAGTTACGACGAAATTCTCCTTATCAGATCCACTCCCGGAAAACTGTCGAAAACCAATGACGGCAGGAATTTCCCATGAAAGGCGCAGAACATGATTCAGGATATTTTTCCCGAACAGATGGATAACGCATACCGAAATATTTCACCGGCGCCGGACAGCCGGGTGATGCACTTCCGGCAGGGCAGGATACTGGCAGCTTATGATGAAACGGCGGAGCTGATCCGGTTTCCTGCTTTTCAGGATTTTGAACCCAGCCCGGAATGCACTTATCTTTTTTCCATTTCCGGGACTTCTTATTTCCTGGCGCTGACCGAAGACGGGGCACCGGCTGACGGTGAAAGATATTCAATGCAAGAGCTCCGGGGGCTGCGGCTCAGGAGCAACACGGACATTTTTGCTGCCTATACGGCCTATCACCTTTGGAACTGGTACAGAACCAGCCGGTACTGCGGGGTATGCAGCACCAAAACCGAGACAGACGACAAAGAACGGGCGAAGATTTGCCCCAGATGCGGAAACCGGATCTATCCCCGGATCAATCCGGCGGTGATTGTCGGGGTAATCAACGGAGAAAAGCTTCTGATTACGCGATATCGAAATGGATTCCGGCACAACGCGCTGGTGGCGGGATTCACAGAGATCGGGGAAACGGCGGAGGAAACCGTGATCCGGGAAGTCCGGGAGGAAACCGGGCTCAAAGTCCGCAATATCCGGTACTATAAATCCCAGCCCTGGGGTATTGCATCGGATCTTCTGATGGGATTCTATTGCGAGGTGGACGGGGATGAAACCATCCATATGGACACGGGAGAGCTCCGGTACGCGGAGTGGGTCCCCCGAAAGGAGATTGAACTGCAGCCATCGGACTACAGCCTGACCAATGAAATGATGCGGATGTTCCGAGAAGGAAAAACTACAGAGAGATGAAGCAGAAAGAGAGGAAACCAGATGAGACTTGGGGGAAGCATCGTCGGGAATTATTCGAACATCGGGGAATGGGAAGAACTGCTGGTGCGGTCCCGGTTCAGGGCTATCACTGCTCCGTTCAACTGCCATACTCCTCCGGAGGAGATCCGGCAATACATTTCTGTGGCGGAACGGCATGATGTGGCGATCGCAGAAATCGGCGTATGGAAAAACGTGATGGATCCTGATCCAAAGGCTGCCGCAGAGGCCATTGAATATGCCAGGGGGCAGCTGGAACTGGCAGACAAAACCGGCATCCCCTGCTGCGTGAACATCGCAGGAACAGCGGGAAGCGCCGGGTGGGACGCAGCGGACCGGAGCAACTATACAGAAGAAACCTATCAGCAAATCGTCCAGATTATCCGGAAGATCATCGACGGGGTTCAGCCGAAACGGGCTTTCTACTGTATCGAACCGATGCCATGGATGGTTCCGGACGGACCGGATGAATACCTGCAGCTGATCCGGGATGTGGACCGGCCCCAGTTTGCGGCGCATATGGATTTTGTGAACATGATTAACTGCCCAAGAAGATACCTGAATGCGGAACGCTTTATCGAGGAATGCTTCCGAAAGCTGGCGCCGCATATCATCAGCACCCATATCAAGGACAGTCGGATGCATCCCACAAGGCTGACAACGATCTTGGATGAATGCTCTCCGGGGGAGGGAAGCCTGGACTTTGGACAAGTTTTACGAACGATTGAACAGTATCTGCCTGCAGATGCGCCGGTACTGCTGGAGCATATGCAGACCGAAGACGAATATCAGGAGGCCTACACATTCGTCAGGCAGGCTGCGGATCGCATTGGAATCCGGGTATAATTGCTGAAACCGGCACCGAACACTTATCCAGGCCCGGCCTCTTCAAACCTGGCTTCCGGCTGACAGGCCCCGACTGAATGATAATCGTTATTTTCTATTGTTTTTCAGCTGTTTTTTGATGCCCGGGATCTTGACACCCGATCCTTTTCCGTCTATAATCGCTCCAAAATCAGGGAAGGGACGGGACAGATCATGAAGCGCAGTGTGCCGATGAATGATGAACAGCGCAAGATTGCTGCCTGTTCCATGTCCTGCTCTGCTGCCGTGCTTTGCGCAGCGCGTTTGTTTGACGCGCTGCGTTTTTGCTTTTTCAGCTTTTTCTTTACGCCCTTTCCCATCTGAAAGCAGCGTCTTTTCTGAATGACCTTCGTTCATGAAAGCAGCTCTTCCAGATGGGAGGGCTGCTTTTCTGATATATTTTTATATCTGAGGAGGAGAATAGCCATGAGCAAAAGAGCGCATCTGATCTACAATCCAGAGAAAGAGTGCATGAGCCGGGACGAACTGCATGCGCTGCAGAGCAGCAGACTGGCGGAAACTGTCCGAAGGGAATATGAGTGTGTTCCCATGTACCGTGCCAGAATGGACGAGAAGGGCATCAGGCCCGAAGACATCCACGGCGTTGAAGATCTGCAGTATCTTCCATTCATGGAAAAAACAGATCTGCGGGATTATTATCCTTTTGAACTGCTCGCATGCCCGCGGTCTGAAATCGTCCGTATTCAGGGATCTTCCGGGACCACAGGAAAGCCAATCGTTTCCGGATATACACGCAATGATGTGGACGTGTGGAGCGAAATGATGGCTCGCACCCTGACAGCCGCCGGATGCACCAAGGATGATACGGTGCAGGTTGCCTACGGCCTTGGTCTGTTCACGGGCGGATTCGGCGCATACCAGGGAGCGGACAGGATCGGCGCCATGGTGGTGCCCATGTCCAGCGGCAACACCCAGCGGCAGATCATGATGATGAAGGACCTGGGAGTCACCCTTCTGTGCTGTACTCCTTCCTATGCAACCTTCCTCGGAGAGACGATCCGGGAGATGGGGCTGGTTCCCGGAAAAGATCTGAAGCTGAAGGCCGGCTGCTTCGGTGCCGAGCCATGGACCGAAGAAATGCGTGTCCATCTGGAGGAACTGCTGGGGATCGATGCCTGCGATATTTACGGGCTGACAGAGATCGCCGGGCCTGGCGTCGCATTCAATTGTCTGGAAAAAAACGGGATGCACATCAACGAAGACCATGTGATTGCTGAGATCATCGATCCGGCAACCGGCAAACAGCTGCCGTACGGGGAGAAGGGGGAGCTGGTTTTCACAACAATTACCAAGACGGGAATGCCCATGATACGGTACCGGACCCATGACATCTGCAGCCTGACAGATGAGCGCTGCGCCTGCGGACGTACAACAGCCCGTATGAGCCGGATTACCGGCCGCACCGATGATATGCTGATCATCCGGGGCGTCAACGTGTTCCCGAGCCAGATCGAAACCGTGCTGATCCGGACACAGGGTGTAGCGCCTCATTATATGCTTATTGCCGACCGGGTCAATCATTCCGATACCCTGGAGGTTCAGGTGGAGATGACGGAAGACATGTTCTCCGATACAGTTGCGCATATCGAGAATGTCCGGAGATATATCACGGAACAGATCAAGAGCGTGGTCGGCATCAGCACCAAGGTCACGCTGATGGCGCCCAAAGCCATGCCCCGGAGCGAGGGGAAAGCCAAACGGGTCATTGACAACCGCAAGCTGTAAATCAGCCTGAAAAAAAAGGAGGAAAACAACATGTTTATTCAGCAGCTGTCTGTTTTTCTGGAAAACAATACCGGAACGCTGCAGGCCATGACGGAGCTGCTCGGAAAAAGCGGGATTGACCTGCTGGCACTCTCCCTGGCCGATACGCAGAGCTTCGGCATAGTCCGGACCATCATCCACAGCGATCAAATGGATATTGCTCTGAAGATCCTGCGGGAGAACGGATATATCGCGAAAATCAATCAGGTGATCTGCGCGGCTGTACCGGACCGACCAATGGGCCTTTCGGAGCTTCTGGATCTGATCCAGAAGGCGGGCCTTTCCGTGGAATACATGTATTCATTTTTACGGGCTTTCATTCCCGGAACAGCGCATCTGATCCTCCGTCTGGATGACGGTGCCAAAGCGGAGCAGATATTTGACCTCCACAACATCAGAATGCTCGGACAGAAAGAAGTTGACGCGCTGTAACAGGATCCCTTTCTGACGGCGGGAATATCCGGAAGCCGGAAATTCCCGCCCGGTCTACCGGAAAAGTAAGGCCGCCGAAGTCATCTCCGGGAAGCTGTTCTGACTTTTCTGTTTTTTTCCTGTGTTCCGGTTGATTTCCCGGGACAGATCCGTAAAATAGAAAAAAAGGAGGATCGGAAATAATGCAGTATCGGAAGGATCGGGATGGCAACGAGCTGTCCGTGCTTGGATTCGGCTGCATGCGCTTCACCAGAAAGGGGAGCGGGCTGGATCTGGAGAAGGCGGAAAGCGAGATAATGGCTGCCTACCGCGCAGGTGTGAACTACTATGACACCGCTTATATTTATCCCGGCAGTGAAGCGCTGCTGGGAACTGTTCTGGAACGGAACGGAATCCGGAAGAAGGTCAATGTGGCAACCAAGCTGCCGCAGTATCTGGTCCGAAACCTGGCCGGCGTTGAAAAAACATTTCAGGAAGAACTGGACCGCCTGAGGACGGATTATATCGATTATTATCTGATGCATATGCTGACGGACCAGGCCCAGTGGGAACGGCTCAAGGTCATGGGCCTGCCGGAATGGATCGCTGAAAAGAAAAAAAATGGAAAAATCCGGTATATCGGGTTCTCCTACCACGGCAACACAGAGAATTTTCTGAAAATCCTGGAGGATTATGACTGGGATTTCTGCCAGATCCAGTATAATTATCTGGATGAACACACCCAGGCCGGTGCGGCCGGCCTGAAAGCGGCCAGCCGGAAGGGCATTCCCGTCATTATTATGGAGCCGCTCCGGGGCGGAAAGCTGGTAAACATGCTTCCGCCGGAAGCGAAACAGGCGATGGCCGGGAATACCCGCGGGTGGACTCCGGCAGCCTGGGCGTTTCGCTGGCTGTACAACCAGCCTGAGGTCACGGTTGTTCTGTCGGGTATGAATTCCCTGGAAATGGTTGCGGAGAATGTGAAGACTGCAGACAACGCCAGAGCGGGAGAACTGACGGAGCAGGATCTGGCGCTGATCAGAAATGTCAAGGAAGCGATTCGTGCGGGTGAAAAAGTCGGATGCACCGGATGCAGGTACTGCATGCCGTGTCCGAAGGGTGTGGACATCCCCGGGATCTTCCGATGCTATAACGCCATGTATACCGAAGGCAAGCATGACGGGCGCTTTCAGTTTGCCCAGACAGTCGGGCTTACGAAAGAACCCGCCTTCGCCACGCAATGCGTGGGATGCGGGAAGTGCGAGAGCCATTGCCCGCAGGGGATTGAGATCCGACAAAAGCTGAAAGAGGCTGACAAAGCCCTCCGGCCGCTGCCCTACCGAATCGGGATCAATGCAGCCAGAGCATTCATGCTCCGGAAGGGAAGAAACGCCTGAAATGATCAGCCTGATATCAACAAACGATTCCAGAAAAGGGGAAGCTATATATGAAACTGAATCTGCAGGGAATCCAGGAGCGGAGTACATGGGAAAGAACCGGAATCCGGCTTCCCTCCTACGACGTGGAAGCTCTCCTGATTAAAACCATTCAGAATCCGGCATGGGTGCATTTTGGCTGCGGAAACATCTTTCGAAGCTTTCTTGGAAAAATCGCCGACTCCCTGCTTTCAGACGGAGCATGGGATACCGGGCTGACCTGTATCGAAACATACGATGCCGAAATTGTCGACCGGATTTATACACCGCATGACAATCTGGCGCTGAACGTCATCCTTTTCCCGGACGGGCACCAGGAAAAGCAGGTGCTGGGCTGCTTTTCGGAAGCATTGTGTGCGGACGCGGAACACCGGGAACGGCTGCGGGAGATCTTTCAGTCACCCTCCCTGCAGATGGCCTCCTTCACAATCACTGAAAAAGGTTATGCCCTGCGGAATGCGGAAGGACATCTGTTTCCAACCGTCCGGAATGATATGCAGAACAGCCCGGAAGATGCACAGACTGCCATGGGAATCACAGCGGCGCTGCTGCTGGACCGATTCCGGAAAGGGCGTCTTCCCATGGCAATGGTTTCCATGGATAACTGTTCCCGAAACGGGGAACATCTGAAACAGGCTGTTCTCGAAATTGCCTGTGCCTGGCAGAAAAACGGAACAGCAGAGGAAGACTTTCTTTCCTATCTGAACGAAGATGTGTCCTTCCCCTGGACCATGATCGACAAGATCACGCCCCGCCCGCTGCCTGAGATTGCTGCCGGGCTGGCTGACATTGAAGATATCCAGCCGATCGTGACCTCCCGGAGCACATTTATCGCTCCTTACGTCAACGCAGAGGATCCTCAGTATCTGGTGATTGAAGACGACTTTCCGAACGGACGCCCGCCGATGGAGCTGGCCGGGGTTTATTTCACGGACCGGGATACCGTGAATCTTTGCGAGCGTATGAAGGTTACAGCCTGCCTCAATCCGATCCATACTGCGCTGTGTACCTATGAATGCATGCTCGGGTATACTCTTTTCGCGGATGGCATGCATGATCCGGAGCTTTCCAGACTGGCGCACCGGATCGGATACCTGGAGAATCTGCCGATGGTGGCGGACCCCGGCATCCTTTCTCCCAGAGCCTTCCTGGACGAGGTGATTCAGGATCGCTTTCCAAATCCATATCTGGGAGATACCTCCCAGCGGATCGCCACGGATATCTCCCAGATGGTCGGAATCCGGTTCGGTGAAACCATCCGTGCCTACGCAGAGCGGGACGGGTCGGCTGCGGGACTGACAGGCATTGCTCTGGCAATCGCCGGATGGCTGCGGTATCTGCTGGCTCTGGATGACGCAGGAAAACCCATGCCGCTGGCGCCGGATCCGATGATTCCGGAGCTGCAGGAAAAACTCCGGACAGTCCGCTTCGGCAATCCGGAAAGCGGGCAGGTCCGGGAGATTCTCAGCAACAGTCATATTTTCGGCCTGGATCTGATGAAAGCAGGGATCGGTGAGAAGATTGAGGCGCTTTTCCAAATGGAGATTGCCGGACCCGGCGCAGTTCGAAGTACGCTGCGAGAATCCCTGGATACAGCGGAGAAGTCATCAGCAGCCGGGCAGTAACATGAAGCCTGGCAAAACAACGGGGCAGGAATGCGATTCCTGCCCCATTTCCCGTATCTGCGGGGAAGAACGACCTGTCCCGCTCAGGATGACTGTCCGGCCTGCACCGCGGTCAGAGCGATGGTATTCACAATATCCATCACACTGCATCCGCGGGAAAGATCATTGCAGGGTCTGGCCAGCCCCTGGAGAACGGCATAGCATTCCGCTC
>JAFRGU010000017.1 GCA_017433675.1 Clostridia bacterium | reverse complement strand
GGCGTACCGATCGGTGAGCTGCGGGTTGACGGCGGTCCCACAAAAAATGCTTATCTGATGCAGTTCCAGAGTGATATGCTGGGCATTCCTGTGCGGATTCCGGATGCGGAGGAGCTGTCCGGAATCGGTGCAGCCTACGCGGCGGGCATTGCGGCAGGCATCTTCGATCCGGCAGAAATCTTCGGAAAACTCTCCCGCCGCAGCTTTGTACCCCAAATGGCGGAGGAGGAACGCGAAAAGCGGGCGCAGGGGTGGCAGGAGGCTGTCCGCCGCACAAGAAGCTGACAAAACTGCGCTATACCCAAAAAAAGAGGACTGACCTGTCCGTATGATCCGGAGGGAGCATGACAGGCAGTCCTCTCTTTCTTTCCCATAAGTGATTTCTCAATTGACCGGAAGACACATCAGTGCTCCCGGTTTGTTTCTTCCAGTACAGCCAGGGCGTGACCGAAATATTCTTCCATCTCGGAAGCTGAGAGCTTCATGGCGGACTGCAGCAGCCCCGGGATCTTTAACGGGCGGATCCGGGCATAATACTTCGTGGCCCGGATGTTTTTCTTCCAGTTGGAAATCTTCATATTTTTCCACCGGGCAATATGCCTGGGCAGGATGGGCTCCAGCTGCGAGATAACCGAATCGAAATGCGCTTCCACATTGTCCCAGCGAAAGACGTTTTCCAGCAGATCCGCCACCCGGGTCAGAAAGCGGGCTTTGCAGGACGGAACTTTGAGGAGGGCGTTCAGCGGCTCGTGACGAAAGCCCTGAATCTTCGCGGAAAGGGGTTTGATATAATACTCAATGGGCGTTTTATCCAGCCCCCGCCAGCAGGCTTCCACATCGAACAGCAGATAACGCCATTTTCCACCCGGAACCCGGTAAACCCGTACATTGGTAAAGTCCACATTGCCCAGAATGATTTCAAAGGCGGCGTGGGTAAAAAGGGAATCAATATCCAGCCGATCCTCCACGTAGCGGAGGTTTTCCGGTACGTTCAGATCCTGCTTCTTGCAGAAATCGCACAGGGACAGCCAGTCTGTGTTGTCTCCGTTCTGGAGGAACTGATCCGTCCCCGTACGGGCAAGGATATCAATGCGGTCAATATCCGCTTCTTCCGCAACCCCTTCATACTGAGCGATGAAATACTTGTTGATCTTCTCACGCAGATTGTAGTGGCCGTAGTACTCCCCGTTAATGTATACCTGAATCACAACATGATCCTGATACAGAATATCCTGCCCTTCCGCGAGGGAACTGGCAACAATATCCCGAAGGCGGGTGGCGTAGGTATCTGAATTGGCGGCGCGGAGCAGCAGGCTCTTGTAGCCTTCATAATCCCGGATGGGAAAGGGATTGAAGGCAAAACGATCATTTCCCCAGGCCTTCCGCGCATAAAGGGCAATACTCTTCTGGGCATTGATCCGGGCGCTGTGGCCGCTGCAGGTGAAGGTGCCCATCTGATTGATCTGCGGTTCACCGGCCAGGGTAAAATACTCAATATTGACCGGATATTCCCAGCCTTTGGAATAGTTGGGGATGGAGCCTTTTCCCTTGACCAGGATTCCCGTTTTTGAAGAGAAAAGATACTGATCATCGGAGATCAGGGAGACGATGGGAGTCAGGGGATCGTCATTCACAAAGAAGGTGGCGCTGACGGTTTCGGACGGTACCGCGTTTTCCCGGAAAGCCCGGATCCGCAGGGGAACGGTCTTTTTTACGGTAAGCCCGGATTCCGGAAAGATTCTGCTTTTTTCTGAAGGGGTTTCTCCGGAGGTGGTATAGCGCAGGACGGCGCCATCGGGCACTTCCGCCAGGATTGTGACGCTGCTCTGATAAAAGCCGCCGGAGGTCAGCAGCCGGGGTGTTTCCGTCCGGGAGGCATAAGCGGCGGAAGGATTCCGGACCCCCCGGGTTGGAGAAGGCAGGAAACCATATTCCGCTCCCTTCCAGGGAAGACCATAGCTGATGCAGCCATACTGAGCAGGAAGCTCCAGCCGCTGAAGCTCCGTTCCTTCCGCGTTGGAAAGGATCAGGGTTTCCCCCTTTGCGGAGATCGCAAAGGGCGCATAAAACTGACTGCCCTTGCCGGGATCGAGACCTTCCACACCGGTACACCAGACTGTGAGATATTTCCCGGACTTCAGTTTTGTGCCCCGGGGAAAGGTCCACTTCAGCGGATCTTTTTTGCTGTCGCTCAGATGCCAGCCGGAAAGATCCACGGCGGATTTTCCGGAATTATAGAGCTCGATCCAGTCCCAGGCATGTCCTTCCTCGAAATAGCCGTTGCTGGCCATGACCTCGCTGATGAGGATATCCGCGGAAGCAGGAAGCAGGGCCGCCATGAAGAGCAGCAGGGAGACAAAAAAGAATTTCCTCATTGAATACTGATCCTCCGGGAGGTGAATTACGCCCTCCGCGCACAGTTTAACATGAGTTTTCCCATGGAGCAAGCCGGAGAAGCACCGGTGTGCAGCAACAGAGAAGAGGTTGTTTCACTGCAGTTTCTGTGGTATGCTGAAGCAATCAGAAACCCGGGAGGAAAAAGCCATGCGAATCCTGTTTATCCGGCACGGTGAACCGAACTATGAGAAGGACTGCCTGACAGAAACCGGCAGACAACAGGCGGCTGCGGCTGCAGAACGGCTGGCTTCGGAGGGCATCACGGAAATCTATGCGTCTCCCTGCGGCCGGGCGCGGGAAACAGCGGATTTTACGGCAGGACTTCTGGGGCTGCCTGTGACGACCCTGCCATACATGCATGAAATCTCCTGGGGCGGTGAGGAAATCCCGGAAAGCGGGCATCCCTGGACGCTGTCGGACTGGATGATTACAAAGGAGAATTTTGATTATTCCCGGGATGACTGGCGGGAGCATCCCTGGTTTCGGACGAATCGGGCACTTCTTTATCACAATATGATCAGCCGGGAAATCGACACCTTTCTGGAAAAGCAGGGATACCGGCATGACGGCCGGCGGTTTTTCTGCGCGGAGGGCAACGACAAAAGCATTGCCATTTTCAGTCACGGAGGATCCGGTGCCTGCGTGCTGGGGCATCTGCTTTCGCTGCCGTTTCCTTATGTATGCTCTGTCCTGCCATACGATTTCACATCCATTATTATTCTGAATTTTCCGGATCGGGCCGGGGAATATGTATTTCCCCGGGTCGAACTGTTCAATGACTGTGCCCATATCCATTCCCGGAAAGACGGGCCGGCTATTCAGCAAAAGCCGGACGCGGAACCAGCAGGTGCTTGAATTCCGTTATCCGGCAGCGCCGGTGATCGGGAAAAGAATGATAAGAAAGGGAAGCAGCGGCTTTCTGAAACGGTATCCGGAAGGATTTTACTTCTTGGATGATCAAACAGGATGGAGGAGATCATGATGAAACGCATATGGATTATCGTTCTGACAATATTGTCCCTTGCGCTGATTTCTTCTGCGCATGCGGAGACCTCAACGACGCTCCTGGTCTACATGTGCGGGGCGGACCTGCAGAGCGCAGCCTGCGAAGACATCTATGAAATGGGGATTGCTGAAGTCGGAGACAATGTGAATATCGTCATTCTAGCGGGCGGCGCCGAGGAATGGGATTTTGATGAGATTCAGGGCAATACGCGAAACCTGATTACACTGCGGGACGGGAATTCTGAGTCGATCACCGACTGGGGCTGGAAATCCATGGGCAGCGAGGAAAGCCTGCTGGAATTCCTTCGCTATGGCCTCACGGAATATCCGGCCGACAGAACCGTGGCCGTTCTGTGGGATCACGGAGCCGGATCGGAAGCGGGAGTGTGCTTTGATGACACTACGGAAGACCAGGACGGGCTGTCGCTTCTTGAGATCAACAATGTGCTCTACGATCTGCATGAGCAGATGGGCGACTATCACATTGACATCTTTGGATGCGATGCATGCATGATGGCTACTTACGAAATGGCTGCCATGCTGTCCTACTATGATATTGATTACTATATTGCCAGTGAAGAGCTGGAGCCCGGGATCGGCTGGCATTATACATCATGGCTGGAAAAACTTGGAAAGCAGCCTGATATGACGGCGGAAGAGCTGTGCGGATGTATTGTGGACAACTATATGGAAGCGGGGCTGAAGGAAACGCCGGACGATTATCTGACCCTGAGCGTGATCAGTCTGCATGAGATGGGAAACCTTCAGGAAGCGGTGGAAAAGCTGGCATCCACCATGCTGGGGGAGCTGCAGCAGGGCAATGTGGCGGATCTCCGCCGAGAACGCAGCCGGATGTATTCCTTTGGCTCATATGTGGATGGCAGCTGGGATATGGTGGATATGGGCGCGATGCTGGATGCCTATGCCCGTCATGATGCGGAAAACGCCGCGCTGGCCAGGAAGCAGCTGTCCAAAGCCGTATTATACAGCCGGCAGACGGACAATCTGCAGCCATGCAGCGGTCTGTCCGTGCTCATTCCGCAGGATACCAAAAATGAGTTTGAAACTTATGCGGAGGGTGTCGATCTGTCATTTTATATGCCCAACTGGATTGGATTCGTAAAGGCGTATACCCAGCAGCTCCAGGGCGGCAGTTACTCTTTTTCCGCAACCTCAGCCCAGCAGATGTCCGGAACCGGTTTCTTATCCCAGATCGCGGAACTGTTTTCGGATTCCGGGGATGTTTATGGCTGGAATGAGGAAACGGAGACATACACGACCGAAGGCAGGCCCGATATTCCGATTGCTGTATCAGACGGGGATTATGCTTTTACAGCGAAGCTTTCGGAAGAGGACCTGCAGTATCTGGATTATGTGGAAGGGATGCTGGCGCTGGATATCAGTGACGAGGAAGTATCCGGATATGTGGATTTCGGACTCATGCAGAACAATCTGATCAACTGGGATACAGGTGATGTATACAGCCTGTTTGACGGAAGCTGGCCGGTTTTCGGCGAGCAGATGGTTCCGCTCTATGATCAGATGAGCAATGAACGGGGCCGCAGGAGCCTGATCCCGGTCAAACTGAACGGAGAGTATACTTATCTGGTCGTGGAATTTACCGCAGGCAGCAATGAGGGAAGAATCATCGGAGCCAATGCCGGATATGATGAGAACGGTCTTCCCATCCGTACGACAACAAAGCTGCGGGAGGGTGATATCATCATTCCTGTTTATACCATGTATGTCGGGAATGAGGACAGTGAGGATATGGAGGAAACGGAATTTGACGGTGATGAGATCATCTGGCGGGACGGGATGACGGTGACCTACGAGAATCTCAGTGATGGTGATGAACCGCTGGAAGCCATGTTCTGTTTTGTTCTGAATGATATCTTCGGAGAGTACACCATGACGGATCTGATTGCGTTCGAAATTTAAACGCGAATACAGTGCTGTTCCTTCAGCGTCTGAATGAACTCACGGATTGCCTGATTTACTTCCTCCGGCCTGTCCGTATTGGAGTTATGCCCGGCATCCCTGATCCAGCAGAGGGACAGGCCTTCTTTCTGGGCCCACCGACGGTTGTAACGCCTGGCAGAGCCGGACTGATCCTTTTCCCCGCAGATCAGGATGGCGGGACAATCAATTTGATATGGCAGGTCGGCTTCCATCGCGTTTGCCAGCATTTTCATTCCGTGTCCGGCAAGCCTGCAATATTCATCCTTCGTATAGCTGTCAAGAAAGCTTTCCATCAACGCCCTGCCGTAGTCGGTCACAGCACAGCCTCTGGCGCCGATGCTTCGAAGCGTTTTCCAGGGGAAGGCGCGGTACATTGGTTCTGTCCTTTTTAACGCCCAGATCTCTGCGCCGGTCACATAGCAGCGTTTCAGCGGTGCCGAGTCGATTGAAACAAAGCCTGCGGCTTCACCCGGATATTTATCCATAAAGCACTGAGCAACATAACCGCCCATTGACTGACCGATCAGAACAGGATGTGCAACGGCAGCCTTCTGCAGTATTTCATGCAGCCAGGCTGCCTGATCCATCAGGGTGAAATCCAGCTGAAACGGTCGTGATGCTGCATGCCCCGGCGGATCCCAGGCCAGGAGGCTGAATTCCTTCTCAAAGGCCTGAATCTGCTTATCAAAAAGATGGTGGCTGGCGGTCAGCCCGGGAAGAAGCACCAGCGTTTTTCTGTCCGGAAGGATCTCATTCAGCCAGTAGTGAATCACGCCGGATCGGGTTTTGAAAGTATTCTCTGTCATCTTCAGTTCCTTCGCGCGTTTTTTCATACCCAGGGGCCCGACGTGCATGGCATTCCTGTCAAATCGCATCAT
>JAFRGU010000098.1 GCA_017433675.1 Clostridia bacterium | reverse complement strand
GCCTGTATACAGCGGGCGGGAATCTCGCCAGTAAAGACAACTTCATCCTTTTTTACCTGGGCCGTTTCGATGGTGGCACAGTATTTCGGTGCATCATGATATCGGGATGTGCGGATTATATGCAGATGCCTTTCGCCTGTCAAGAGTCAGTACAGGCAAAAAACAATCGGAGTTCCGGAAAAGATCCTCCTCATGGCCGGGCCCGGGAATTGTTTTCCTGCTGTTTTTTGTTTGACAGCAAAAACCGCCCGTGCTATGATGCCGGCATCGGGACAAGGGCGTCCCTGAAATGGATGCCCCTGTCTTTTTTATTTTTCTGCGGATGGAGGAAGACAAACGATGCTGCAGCCCAGGGCCGGTTATCAGAACCTGAAGGATTCCTATCTGTTTTTCGGAATCAGCCGGAAAATCAAGGCGTACCTGAATGAACATCCTGGTGCACATCTGTACCGGATGGGCATCGGCGATGTCTCTCTTCCGCTCTGCGATGCCGTCATCCGTGCGCTGCATCAGGCAGTCGATGATCAGGCCAGCCGGGACCGTTTCCACGGATATATGCCGGAATGCGGCGCACCCTTTCTCCGGGAAGCGGTTGCCCGCTTCTATCAGGACCGGAAGCTTCCGGTCACGGCGGATGAAGTGTTTGTCTCCAGCGGAGCCAGCGACGAGCTGGGGGATCTGCTGGACCTTTTTGATGTTTCTTCCACCGCGCTGATTATGGAGCCGGCCTATCCCGCCTATGTGGACGCGAACATCATGGCCGGCCGGAAGATTGTATACCTCGCCGCCGGCCCGGAGAATGATTTCCTGCCCCTGCCGGATGACCGGCTGCAGGCGGATCTGATTTACATTTGCTCGCCGAACAACCCGACCGGAGCGGTCTGCACCCGCAGTCACCTGCAGGCCTGGGTGGACTGGGCCAACGGCCGCGGTGCGGTCATCCTTTTCGACGCCGCCTATGAAGCCTTTGTTTCGGAGGACCTTCCAAGAAGCATTTTTGAAATCCCCGGAGCTGAAACCTGTGCCATCGAAATCTGTTCCCTTTCGAAAACAGCGGGGTTTACCGGCACCCGGCTGGGATATACGGTCATTCCGGGGAAGCTGGTTCGCCAGGGCATGAATCTTCGGGAGATGTGGATTCGAAACCGGACCACAAAAACCAACGGCGTTTCATATATCCTGCAGCGGGGCGGCGCAGCGGTCTTTACACCGGAAGGGCAGGAGCAGATCCGCCGGAATATCCGGATCTATCAGGAAAATGCCCGGGTAATGATGGAAGCGCTTTCCCGGATCGGAATCCGGTTCTGGGGCGGAACCAATGCCCCATACATCTGGATGCAGTGCCCCGATGGGATGAAGAGCTGGCCGTTTTTTGATCTGCTGCTTTCCCGGATTCAGGTCATCGGAACCCCGGGCGTTGGATTCGGTTCCTGCGGAGAAGGATATTTCCGTCTGTCCTCCTTTGGGGATCCGGAGGATACAAAGGAAGCGGCCCGCCGTCTGGTGGAGCTGCTGCGGTAAAGCGCCGGATTCCGGGATCCGGCACCGGCATTACATGGCTCCCCGGAATTGGATCCGAATCTCGCTGATATTGGAGGAGGAAAAAGTATGTGTGCCATCTTTGGTGTGACCAGCAAAATGATCTCCATGGAGCGGATGATGGCCGGTTTTAACCGGACTGTTTCCCGCGGGCCGGATATGAGCCGGTTCGAGGAGATTCCCTGCGGTTTTCTCGGCTTTCATCGTTTGGCAATTATGGGGCTGGACGAGCGGGGAATGCAGCCCTTCCGTCTGGGAGAGGATGCGGTGGTCTGCAATGGCGAGCTGTATGACTTTCGTCCTCTGCGGGCGCGGCTGATGGAGCAGTACGAGATGCAGGGTGAATCAGACTGTGAGATCCTGCTCCCCCTGTATCATGAATATGGCGTCGAAATGTTTAAAACGCTGGATGCGGAGTTTGCCCTGATCCTGTGGGACGG
>JAFRGU010000097.1 GCA_017433675.1 Clostridia bacterium | reverse complement strand
TCCGGATGCCTGCGCCTCGATGCCGACCACGGGAAGCCCCTCAAACAGCGAAGGCAGCACGAAGCAGTCCATCGCCTGATACCAGTCACTGACATCGGCCATCTGCCCCAGGAAGAGCACCTTATCCTGAATCCCGATGGCACGGGCCTTCTCCTTTACCGCCGGTTCCAGTTCCCCGACGCCGATCAGAGCGAGACGGGCATCGGGAACGGCCTTCACGATTTCCGCGAAAATATCCAGCAGCCTGGTGTGATTCTTCTGCACATTGAACCGGCCCACATGGCCGACCACAAAGCACTTCTCCAGGCCGTAAAGCTGCCTCTGGCGATCACGGACTTCGCGGCGGAACCCGAACCGCGACACATCGATCGCATTGTGCAGGATGAAGCCGGACGCGTTCCAGCGCTTTTCCCCATAATAGTATATTCCCGCATCTTTGCCGCAGCTCCAGTAATCCGTCGCAGCGCCGGGAAGCAGCTGCTTGCAGATCAGCTTCAGCGGATATTTGTAATCCCGGATGATCTGCGTGTTGTGCGCATGCGCGATCCGAACCTGCAGGCCGGCGTCTTTGGCGCTTTGGAGCGCGTAATACCCCATGGCTTCGTTATGCGCATGAACGATTCGGATGTCGGGATTGCCGCGCAGCAGCTCCGCCATGTACCGCCTGTATCGGGGAAAATGCAGCGGATTCAGCCCCGGACTGACGAAAACCCTCCCGCCCATGCTGCTGATTTCCGCGTCATATTCCCCCGGCGCCGGTTTATTTGCCAGAAAGTCAAACTGGATCCGGCTCCGGTCCATCTCCCGGTAATAGTTCATCAGCATGGTTTCGATTCCCGCACGGGCCATATTGCTGACGGAATGCAGCACACGAAGCATCTTTCACAATTCCTCCCCGCTGTTGCTCTTTTGACCACGCGCGCCATCGCGGGCATGCGGATTCGGCGTCCTGCTCATTTCCCGCCATCCATCCGGCGAAGGATCTGATAAGTCCGCTCACAGTTCAGTTCATCCCGAACGGAGTAAAAGGCGTCCAGGCGGTCCCGATATTCTTTTTGCATCCTGAAGCCGCTTCCGACGCAATCCGATATGGCGTTCACCAGTGCTTCCTCCGTTTGGATGACAGGGCCGAAGCCATGCTTCTCGTAGGAGAAATAGCCTTTCTGATAGTGGAATTTCCGGAATTCCTCCATGTCAAACTGGTAGTAAATCACCGGCTTCTCCATATAACCGATATCGAAAAACACACTGGAATAATCCGTGATCAGCAGGCTACAGCGCATCAGGAGCGTCTGGACATCATAATCATGCCAGTCCGCCAGGATGATCCGCTCCGACGGCGATTTGAATTTCCCCAGTTCTTCCTGCATCTCGATGTGCGGGTAGAAGATCAGCCTGAGATCATGCTCCTTCAGGAGGCTGAGGAGGCGGGGATTTTCCAGCATGGACTGAAACCGGCGGTAGAAGGCCGTCTCATAAAACCGCTCTCCCCGGGGATAGTCCGAACCGCGCCAGGTCGGCATTACAAGGATCTCGTTGGAAGGATTGTTTCCCCGAATAAGATTATCAAAGCGGCACAGCCCCGTATACTGAATCACCCCTTCCGGGAAACCGAATTCCGAAACGAGGTAATCATATTCCAGCTTGCCGCCGCTGGCAAAGAAATCGACCTTCAGGCTTGGATACCTCATCCACTTCATCTCGTCCTTGATGATTCCATGCTGCAGAAAAATCTGCTTTCCCCTCGGACGGATCCCGATCCGGCGCAGATGATAATAGGCCATCAGATCGGGGGCGACAGGCTGCACATGGGTGCTGATCAGCATGTCAGCGGCCAGGTACATCAGATAGTGCTGAAGCGACCTCCACGCAACGATCCGGCCAAGCTGCGAGACCCTGCCGCAGTCCGGACTGGCTTTATCGATCACATAGCAGGCATTGATCTCAGGATGCTGCTCCCGCAGGTAACGGAAAAACCAGTACGCGTTATCCCTGGCGTCGAACCCGCGCTCCATCACCAGCCAGAGGTGCCGGTAATCCCTGCTCGTTTTTCTCAGCACCGCGGCGACGGGCCAAAGCACAAACAGAAGAAACACATTCTTCAGATAAACCGGCAACCGCTTCAGTTTATTCAGCATTTCCGTAATATTCTCCCATCTCAATCAGGCGGATCTCATTGGCTGATTCTTCCGGTGTCGGCGCTTTCCATTGCTCCTGCTTCCGGATTTTCCGGATCCGGTAGCTGTAACTCATGGGCATCAGCCGCAGGCCGATGCAGCTCCAGAAATAGAAGGCCGTGTTGTCCGTCAGGTA
>JAFRGU010000096.1 GCA_017433675.1 Clostridia bacterium | reverse complement strand
GTTTCCTCCCGCAGTTCCCGCTGTATGGCACTCAGCCGGTCCTCTTCCCGGCTGTCCAGCTTCCCGGCAGGAATTTCTGTCGTTACCCGTCCGATCGGATACCGGTACTGTCTCTCCATAATGACCTCATTCTTCTCCGTCACCGGAATGACACAAACCGCCCCGATATGCCGGATAATTTCCCGGTACGCGGTCTCCCCGTTGGGCAGTGCCACCAGGTCCTTTTTAACATGCAGGATAAATCCGTCAAAAATCTCTTCTGAAGCCACCTGGGTCTCTTTCAGGGCTTCCATCTCATGAGAAGCATCAAATTTCATCTTTTTCTCCAGTTTTGTTCCTTTTTTCAGGAATTATTTCCATGAATCCCGGTGAAAGGTTTTCCTGCCTTCGGGCTGCGTAATCAGCCGTATCCGCATCGTCGGAAAAGGCGCCGCAGAACAGCGGCGCCTTCTGAGTTTATGCCTTCGGCTGAATAGTCGCCTTGATTCGGCGCACGCCGGCAGAAGAAGACTCTTCCTTCTGGATTTTGAACGAACCCAGATCCCCGGTGTTTTCCGCATGCGGTCCGCCGCAGATCTCAAAGCTGAATTCACCCATCTTGTAGGTCCGTACGCGTTCGCCATACTTGCTTTCGAAAAGGCCGATGGCTCCCTTTGCTTTCGCTTCGGGCACGGTCATCTCTTCACGAACAACAGGCGCTTTCGCGTCGATGGCCACGTTCACCAGCCGTTCCACTTCCTGAATTTCTTCCGGCGTCATCTTTCTTCCGAAAGAAAAATCGAAACGCAGACGCTCCGCGGTAATATTGCTTCCCTTCTGAGCAACCTCATCTCCCAGTACCTTCCGCAGCGCGGCATGCAGCAGATGCGTCGCGGTATGCAGCCGGGCTGTCTGTTCGCTGTGATCAGCTAACCCGCCCTTGAACTTCTGATCCGCGCCCTGATGGCTCAGCTCCTGGTGTTTCTTGAACCGCTCGGCAAAATCAGCCTCGTCCACGGTCAGCCCCTTCTCCGCTGCCAGCTCCTTCGTCATCTCGATCGGGAACCCATAGGTATCATAGAGCTTGAAAGCACTCCGTCCGTCCAGTGTGCCGAGGCTTTCCATCCGGGCCTTCACCGCCGCCTCCAGTGCCACAGCATCATCCGCCTTGGCCGCCTCGATAATGGGCATCATGTCGGGAGACGGCCGCAGCTTTTTGCTCTCCGCCATTTCCTTCGCCAGCGCCACGGGATACTCCGCGCTGAGAATACTCTCCAGCGTGGCCCGGGTCTGGCATACGTTGTTATATACCTTCTCGAATTCTTTCTCGCCCTGCTTCAGCGTCCTAGCAAAACGACCCTCTTCCAGCTGCAGCTGTTCCAGCACAAACGCTGCATTCCGCTCCAGCTCAGGATACACTTCTTTGTACTGTCCGATAATCACCTTCGCGATTTCAACCGTGAAGCCCTCCGGCATTCCCAGCTGCATCCCGTACCGTACCGCACGGCGGATCAGCCGCCGCAGAATATATCCCTGATCTGTGTTGCTCGGACTGACACCCCGGTCATCCCCGAGAATAAAGGTCGCCGTCCGCATATGATCAGCGATAATCCGGAACGCCCGGGTTGTGCTTTCATCCGCTTCATATACCTTCCCGCTCAGCTCGGCAATCCGGTTCAGGATCCCGGCAAAGGCGTCAATTTCGTATACGCTCTTTTTCCCGTTCAGTACACAGACTGTCCGCTCCAGTCCCATGCCCGTGTCCACGTTTTTCTTCGCCAGGGGTTCATATTTTCCCTCAGCGTTCTTGTTGTACTGCATGAACACATCGTTCCAGATCTCCAGATACCGTCCACAGCTGCATGCAGGGGAACAGTTCGGACCGCAGGGTTCTTTATCGGTGATGATAAACATCTCCGTATCGCTGCCGCAGGGACCGGTAATCCCCGCGGGTCCCCACCAGTTATTCTCCTTCGGCAGGAAAAACAGGTTTTCTTCCTTTACGCCGCAGCTCCGCCACAGATTGTAGCTTTCCTCGTCCCGGGGGCAGTCCGCATCCCCTTCGAAAACGGTAAAAGCCAGTCTGTCCTTCGGCAGGCCCAGGTATTCCTCACTCGTCAGGAATTCCCAGCTCCAGGGGATCATCTCCTTCTTGAAATAGTCCCCAAGGCTCCAGTTGCCCAGCATCTCGAAGAAAGTCAGATGGCTGGGGTCTCCGACATCGTCAATATCTCCGGTCCGGATGCATTTCTGCACGTCTGTCAGCCGGCTCCCGGCGGGATGGGGCGTACCCATCAGATAAGGCACCAGCGGATGCATGCCCGCCGTGGTAAACAGGACGGTGGGATCGTTTTCCGGAATTACGCTGGCGCTCTGGATCCGGTGATGGCCTTTGTTTTCCATAAAGTTCAGAAACATTTCCCGCAGTTCCGCGGAGGTGATGGCTTTCATGACTGGCTGTACCCCTTCCCGTTGAATGGTTCTTCGCCCCGCAACGCCGTAAAGATGGCTGGCGGAAGGCACCGGCACATTATAGCAAAAGCCCCTTCTGTTTGCAAGAAGGGGCCGGAAAAATCGGACTGTCCAGGCTGGCCTTTATTCACTGACCGCCGCATGCTCGGCCTGCCGGAAATAAGGTTTTCCACGCGTCAGGAATACGAAGCCCAGGAGGAACAGCAGAATAATGCACAGGATGCCAAAGCAGGCCTTGCCGGTCAGCCCGTAGAAAAGCTGGTACAGTGCCGGACCGATAACACAGGCGAACTTGCCGAAGATATCCATGAATCCGAAATATTCACCGCTGCGCTCCGGCGGAATCAGCTGTCCGAAATAGCTCCGGCTCAGGGCCTGGATGCCGCCCTGTACGGTACCCACCAGTGTTGCCAGAATCCAGAAAAGCACGGAGCTGATCCCGATCGCGCCTTCCAGGGTCATCCCCAGCGTCTCATGGAAATCCACCAGGAAGCCCATCAGAAAGCCGATCACTGTGATAAAGGCATACAGCAGTACCGCGAAGGTGATC
>JAFRGU010000095.1 GCA_017433675.1 Clostridia bacterium | reverse complement strand
GAGGCGGAGGCCTGTGCCATGCTGCGTCTCCTGTCCGGCCGGGGGCATACGGTTTGCACCGGGGTTACGGTCGTGAATCCTGCCGGTGCTTTTCTGACGGATACGGATGTTTCCCATGTGTTCTTTGATCCCCTTTCCGAGGAGGATATTGCGGCCTATGTCGCAACCGGCGAACCCCTGGACAAAGCCGGCGCCTATGCGATTCAGGGCCAGGCGGCGCTGTGGATCCGGCGGATGGAAGGCAGTCCCTCCGGGGTCATCGGTCTCCCCCTCGATCTGGTCCGCCGTCTGCTGGAGCGAAGCGGATATACCTTCTTCGATTGACCTGTTACTCCTTTCTTTCGTCTCCGGACGCATTGAGCGGAAAGTTTTCAGGGAATTCTGTTTTCAGAAAGGATTACTTCCATGCCTTTTGCGGCGCCTGATATTGGTATTGATCTGGGAACGGCCAATACCTTCGTTTATGTCCGCGGCCGGGGGATCGTGATCAGCGAGCCCACTCTCGTAGCCGTGGAGCGGGAAGATAAGCATACGGTCCGCGCGGTGGGAGATGAGGCCCGTTTTCTTTACGGCCGCAGCCCGGATCAGCTGATGACCATCTCCCCGATCCGGAATGGGCAGGTCTCGGATTTTGACATGACCGAGCTGCTTCTGAAGTATTTCATCCGCAAGGCGATTGGCATCAGCTACATTAATAAACCCAGGGTCATCGTTTCCATCCCCTGCGGATTGGATGATGTAAACCGGAAAGCGCTCACTTCGGCGGTTCGCTATGCCGGTGCGCGGCATGTCTTCCTGATTGAGAAACCCTTTGCCGGCGCCATCGGAACAGGGCTCCCCGTCTATGATCCGGTGGGAAACATGGTGGTGGATATCGGGGCAGGAACCACCGACGTGGCTGTAATATCCCTGGGCGGCCTCGTGGTTTCCCAGTCCGTGCCTGTCGGGGGGGACCGGATGGATGAAGCCCTGATGAATTATCTCAAGCGCGAGTGCAATATCATCGTCGGGCGGCAGACCGCGGAGAAAGTCAAAAAGGATCTGGCGACAGCCATGCCCCTGGAGGAGCCCCGTACGATTCTGGTCCGCGGGATTAATCAGCTGAATACCTCGGCAGGGACCATCTCCTTCACATCGACGCAGGCCTATGAAGCGATCAGGGAACCCTGTTCTGCGATCATCAGGGCGATTCGCTGGGTGCTGGAGAAGACCCCTCCGGAGCTCTGCGCGGATATCATGCGCAGCGGTATTCATCTGACAGGCAGTGGCAGCATGCTCTTTGCCCTGGATCAGTTTATTTCTGAAAAGCTGGATATTCCGGTGCTCCTGGCCCGGGACCCCGGGGACTGCTGCATCCTCGGCATCGGTTATCTCACGGAGAACATCCAGCTGGTCTCTCCCCAGGACAAACGCGGCACCCCGGTATCTTAAGCGGACAGCCTGAAATTTGAGGAAAGGAGGTGTCCCCTGATGGCCCGATTCCATCTTCGCCCCCGCGAAGAAAAGAAAAAAGAACGTCCCGCGGTTTCGGATGATTTTATCTATGATGAACCGGAGGAGGACTCCTCCTCCGCCATCGCCTCGGACACCCCCGAGGAAGCCCTCAAAAAGCTCCGGGGAGGTTCGGAGAAAGCCGTGGATGAAAAGGACCCGGAGGAATCCGAAAAGACGGTGGAATCCATGCAGGCTTTCCGGAAGAAGGCGCGCGCTGCCTCGACGGTTCTCCTGGATGACGATCTCCAGCCCCTGCCATCCCGTCGGAAATCCCGGGGCAGTCATCCCCGTCTCCGGATTTTCTTTCTTTCCCTGGTCACGGTGATTCTGGTGCTGCTGGCCGCAGCGTATATTTTTCATCGGATCATTCCGGATGTACCTCTCCTCGGCGAGCCGGAAACAGCCGTCAGCGAAGCCGTTTCTCCGGTGCAGGAGTTCTTTTCCTCCATCACCGAGACCGTTGCCGGTCTCTTCCGGTCCTATAAGCTTCGTTCCAATATTGAAGCGGAATATAATGCCCTCCGGGCGGAAAACGAGCAGCTGGTCTATAAGGCGATGCTGGCGGATGAACTGCAGCAGACCCTTTCCCAGTATGAGGATCTGAGCGATGAGATTGCCGCCAACGCCGGCATGAAACCGATTGTCTGCACGGTCATCGGGAAATCCGACTCCAATTATTTTTCCACATTCACGATTAATAAGGGAACCAATGACGGCGTGGAGGATTATATGGCCGTCACCATTTCCGGAGCCCTGGTGGGATATACGGAAAGTGTGGAGCCCTCCTCCGCCACGGTCCGGACCATTATTGACTCGGAAGCCTCCATCGCTGCGCTGATTTCATCCTCACGGGATCAGGGTACCGTCCGCGGCACCCTGGGCATTGACGGCACGGCCATGTGCCGGATGTATTATCTCCCGGATGACAACCTTCCCCGTCCCGGCGATACGGTAGTCACCAGCGGTGTCGGCATGTCTTTCCCCAAGGGGATTCCCATTGGTACCGTCCGGGAGAGTACCCGCGGCATGGATGCCAATAAGCAGTATATCGTGCTGGAACCTCTGGCGGACTTCCAGCATCTCGAATATGTCATTGTCCTGCGCTACCGGCCTGTGGCCGAAGCAATCCAGGGGCGGGAAAACGGCCGGACCAGCATGGAGCTGGTGCCTCTGGAAAGCGCCCGGCCCTCTCCCCAGGTGCCCCAGATCGCCTCTTCCCTCTTTGAGTCTCAGACCACCCCTGACCCCAATGCAACCCCGACGCCCACGCCGGAGCCCACGGAGACGCCGGAACCGACGCCGGAACCGACACCGATTCCGACGCCCACACCGGAGATCCATAATCTGGAGTACACGGTCGTCAATCCCAGAGGCGAACCTACGCCGACGCTGACGCCGACGCCGGTTCCGACCCCGACGCCTTATCTGACGCCGGATCCGGACACCATGACCTTCGAGGAGGACGAGGAATGAAAGCCTTTTTCCGTCGTCTTCTCCGGCCGGGCTTTTTCCGGAAGTACCTGGTTTTTGTTCTGCTGATT
Organism: Clostridia bacterium; assembly: GCA_017433675.1. GTDB lineage: Bacteria > Bacillota > Clostridia > Christensenellales > Aristaeellaceae > Aristaeella. Next base: position 6,620 of record JAFRGU010000095.1, on the reverse strand, counting down.
CCCCTGGGCTATCTGACGCAGGTCTGTGTCATGCCTTATTTTCATCCCTTTGGTGTGACCCCGAACCTCCTGTATATCAACATTGCAATCGTCACCGTCGCCTACGGTCGCCTGCAGGGTCTCTGGGCCGGGCTGATTTATGGCTTCCTGATGGAAATCATGGTGCCGTCCATCACTTTCCTGAATCTGGCGCTCTATCCCATCTCCAGCCTTTTCGTCTCCTTCGCTTTCGCGGATAAGTCCCTGCGCCGTCTTCAGATGGACCGGGCGATGAAGCGGAAAAGCCGGGAGATTCCGGCGCTGGTCCGTACCGTGCTCTGTGCCATGGTCAATGTCCTGGTGTATGAAACGGTCAATGTCGCGTATATTTATCTTCAGGGTACGGATCTGACCTTCCGGCATTTCCAGCGCGCAATCTGGTGCGTCCTTGAAACCGGACTTCTGTCCGTCGTGGTGGCCCTGATGGTTCGTCCCCTGATTCTCGGCCGGAAGCGTGAAGAGCCAGTCCTGAAGAATCAGCCCATTGTTTTCAGCAAGAAATAATGAATCCTCGCAGAGGCGTTTCGCCGTTTCCGCTGCAGAAAGGAGCGTGAAGCCATGGATAAAAAGAAAAAACTTCGACCCGGCGTCGGCCGGTATATCGGCTTTGTGGTTGCGCTCTTTGCCATTTTTGCTTATCTGATCTCCGGCCTCGTCAATCTTCAGCTCCGTCAGGAGGATTTCTACCAGGAAAAGGCCGAGGCGACCCGAACCAAAACCATCGCGCTTCGCGGCAAGCGCGGCAATATTGTTTCCTCGGATTCCGTGATCCTGGCGCAGGATGAGCTGATTTATAATGTCACCTTCTATAAGGATGCCTCCACTGTTTCTGCTGCTTCCTACAGGGCTTATACCGCCTCGATTATTGATACCATTGGCATCATCGAAAAGAACGGCGGGGAAATGGCCATTGAATTTGTGATCCGGCGGGATCCGGAGACAGGCGAATGGATCTTCGATTTCGGATCCGGCGTCTCTGATTCAGTTCTGGCCACCCGGGAGAACCAGTGGCGTTCCAATAACTATCTGACCAATCTGAACCGTTACGCCACCCCCGCGCAGTGCATTGAGCGGCTGAAGACAAGATACCAGATCACAGACAATGTCGATGAGGAGACCATGCTGAAGATCATGGCCATTTACTCGGAGATGCAGATGAACATCTTCAACTCCCAGCCCATCGTCATCGCGAAGGACGTAAAATATGAGACCGTCATCGAGATTGAAACCCGGTCCATGATGCTCCCGGGGATGGAGATCGAAATCGGCACCAAGCGGGTTTATCCCCGCTCCACCCTGGCAGCGCAGATCATCGGTTACACCGGCGCGATTCCGACCCGGTCCATCTGGCTTCAGCTGCAGGCGAAGGGCTATTCCTATAATGACAGCATCGGCCGTGACGGTATTGAATCCTCCATGGAGGACTGGCTCACCCAGAATTCCTCTCTGCGGAAGGGCACCCGCGTGGTGGAGCGCGACCAGATGTCGAAGGTCGTCCGGGAGCTTTCCTATACGGAACCCACCGATGGCAATAATGTCAAGCTGACGCTCAACGCCGCTTATCAGGTGGTGGCTGAGCGCGCCATCGCTGAAAATGTGGCCACAACCCGCCGGCTTCAGGAAAGCTACCTGGCTTCCGATTCCTGGCTCGAGGCCAACAAAACGGATATTCATAACCGGAACTGGGCGACTTACCCCCTGGATCTGGCCGAACACGGCTGTCTCATCGTCCTGGACATGCAGTGCCGGGTGCTGGCCATGGCCAATTATCCAACCTATGATCTGAATGCCCTGGTCGCCGGTGGAAAGGATGCCATGGCGATTCTGGGCGACAGCCGGAACCTGCTCCTGAATTACGGGATTCACGCCCGCGGAACCCCGGGCTCCATTTTCAAGATGGTGACCGGTACCGGTGCTCTGGTGGAAGGAGAGCTTCTGCCCACGGAGCGGATCTCCGACGGCGGATATTATACGAAGTACAACGCAGACGAATCCACCGCTCCGAAGTGCTGGATCAACAAGAATTACATCTATAAGCATGCGAACCAGACCATTGTGGACGGGCTGACCAACTCCTGCAATTATTTCTTCTATGAGCTGGGCAGCCGTCTGGGTGAAGAGCGGCTCTACCGCTATTCATCCCTTTACGGGCTGACCTCCAAGACGGGGATCGACCTTCCCGGCGAAGTCCGTTCCGTGGTCGGCAGCCAGAATACCCTGTATGATCCCTCCCGGCCGGTGAATGAAGCGAATCAGGACACCTCCCTCCCCATCATCGTGTTCAACTCCATCAAGACCCATCTGAAGAACTGCGGTGCCTCCCGGAACATTGAATACGACGACGAGCGTCTTTCCGTCTGCGCCAAGCGCCTGATGGACATGGCGGTCAATTACAACGAATCCGACTGGCTGGACAATATGCGCACGATCCTGATGGAAGAGCTGAACATGACCCGCGAGATGGTTTATCTGCAGTCCGTCATCGGTGATACCTATAACTACATGAACGATATCAAGTGGGGCGGCGGCCAGACGATTCTGACCGGTATCGGCCAGTCCGTCACGGTGCTGACCCCGATCGCCGTCGCGCGGTATGTCTGCACCGTCGCCAACGGCGGCTATCTCTATAACGTTTCGCTGATTGATTCGATCTCTTCGCCGGAGGGTGAAATTCTCTCCCAGCGCGAGCCCACCCTGATCCACCGGATTGATAAATCGGATGAGTATCTTCCGCTCATCCGGGAAGGGATGAAGGGCGTGGTTGACGAGTCCGGTACAGCCGGTAAGTATTTCCGCCGCTGGCCGTATACGGACCAGATCGCCGCGAAAACCGGGACCGCGCAGGTCACGAAGATCGACCTGGAAAACAACTCCTGGTTCGTCTGCTTCGCGCCCTTTGACAATCCGGAGATTGCCATCGCCTGCTTTATTCCCAACGGATATTCCGGTTCCGAGGCTTCCAAGGCGCCCCGCGACTTCATTGAGTGGTATATGGAGCAGAAGACCCTGCGCTCCGTCGAGGATGTCCTTCCCGTGCCCAACAGTCTCGCACCCTGATTCTTCGGCCTTCTTCATTGAACCTGAGTGTGTCGGGAATGCATCATCCGTTTTATCGCTTACGGGGCAAAGCCTCACAAGCCCTGATTCTCCCCCTTCTCCCTGGAGGGAACGGGAACAGGGTTCAGGGGCAGCCCCATCTTTTCAGGAAGGTTTTCACGATGTCGAAAGTCATGCTGTTCGCCTCCGGCAAGGGAGGCGTCGGGAAATCCACGATTACGGCGAATCTGGCCGTCCATCTGGCGCGCCTCGGCCGCTCTGTGGTCCTGGTGGACGCGGATATCGGTCTCCGTTCCCTGGATCTCTTTCTGGGCCTGGAAAACCGGGTGGTTTATGATCTGCTGGATGCGGCGCACGGCCGCTGCATGCTGAGTCAGGCCCTGCTGTCTTCGGATGATCTGCCCTCCCTGCGGCTCCTGCCTGCAGCCCAGTTTGCCCGCTGTAAGGAACTGGATCCGAGGAAACTGAAAAAAATACTGGCTCGTCTGAAGAAAGAAAATGAGTTCATTCTGATCGACTGTCCGGCCGGGATGGAGCGGGGGCTGCGGAATGTGCTGAATGCCGGAGCGGATGAAACCGTGCTGATTGTGACTCCGGATGATCTCTGTATCCGCGGGGCTGAGCGGGTTGCCGCTCTGCTGGAGGAGAAGGAACTCCCCCGTCCCGGAATCATCGTGAACCGGCTGGATAATGATCTGATCTTTGCAAAGGAGATGGTGGCAGCACGGGTGGTTTCCGATCTGCTGGACCGGCCCCTGCTCGGGGAGATCCCGGAGGATCCGGCAGTCTATATGGCCCAGCTGCGCCGCAGGCTGGTGCTGGATTATGCCTGCGAAGCGCGGGAGGCGCTGATTCGGATTGCCCGCCGGCTGGATGGCGAAACCGTTTCCCTGCCGGAATACGGAAAAAAGCGCCGTTCCTTCTTCCGCCGGCATTTCCCGTCCCCCCTGAAGGAGGTGGAGTCTGATGGACAGAACCATTGAGCGCCGGGCTTACCGCGCCCATACGGATATTGTGCTGATCCTGCTGGTGGCTGCCATGTCCCTGATGGGGATCGTGGCCGTCTGTGTGGCGACCTATTCGCCGGCCTCCAGTCCGGATATCTCCTTCCTGAATCACGTCGTGGAATCCTCCTATACCATGCGCCAGTGCCTGTTCGTTCTGGTTGCTCCCCTGGTCGTGGGTTTCCTCATGGTTCTTCCTTACGATTTCCTGTTTCGCCGGACGGAGCTGATTTACTGGATTATGGTCGTCCTGCTGGCGGTGGTTACGGTCTTCAACCGTGCGCAGGGCGTGAAAGCCTGGCTGGATATCATCTGGGGCTATACCATTCAGCCCTCGGAGTTTGCGAAGCTCTCCATGATCCTGATTCTGGCCAAGCAGCTCTCCCGGTCCAACCGTCCCATGGCCACCCCGAAATCCTTTATGCGGGTGATGATCACGGTCATGATCCCCTCCGTCATCATTCTGGCCGAGGGTGAAACAGGTTCCATGCTGGTCATCGTCGCCCTCACCGCCGTCATGATGTATTTTTCCGGTGTCAGTCTGAAGCTGCTCGGCATTCTGGCCGGCATTGCAATGCTGGGCATCCTTTCCCTTTACGGCATCATGGTCGCCACCGGTTCCACGGACTACCGCCTCGCCCGGATCTCCGGTTTCCTGAATCCGGAGCTTTATTCCTCCTCGGACTCCTACCAGATTCTTCAGTCCCAGATGGCGATCGGCTCCGGCGGGCTGACGGGCATCGGCATGTTCGTCGATGGATCCATATCCCAGCTGAACTACGTCCCCGCCGACTGGACGGACTTCATTTACGCCACCATCGGGGAAGCATGGGGCTTTGTCGGCTGCATGACCGTTCTGGTCATGTATTTCCTGATCCTGCTGCGGATGCTGTACCTCGCCTTCTATACCCGGGACAAATTCGGACGCCTGGTCATCTGCGGCGTTCTGGGCATGCTGCTCTTCCATGTTTTTGAAAACATCGCCATGACCCTGGGGCTGATGCCCATTACCGGCATTCCTCTGCCCTTCCTTTCCTATGGCGGCTCAAACATGGTTACCAACATGGGCGGGATCGGTCTGGTCCTGAACGTGACCCGCAACCGTTCCCTCTCCGATGCGGTTTCGACGCCTCAGACCTGGCACAATCCCTACCGCTATTCCACGAAGTTTAAAACCCGCCCCTGGTAACGATTATACATCTGTATTTGAAAAGCCCGTCCTCATTTGAAGGACGGGCTTCTTTTTGACTCATATAAGGGTTCAGTCTCCCCGGTGGTCGAACACCCGCTGTGTCTTCTTCTCACTGCGGGGCAGCGTATTCAGGGACACGATGACCACGTTCGGCGTCACATTCAGCCGGGATTTGCACAGCATCTTCAGCTGTTCGGCGGTCTTCATAAAGTCGACGCGTCCGTCCGCCTCTGCGGTAATCATCATGATATCCCGGTTCTTCAGGTCATCATGCGCGATATCGATCTTGTATTCGCTGCTGACGCCGTCCACCATCCCGAGGATTTCCTCGATCTGGCTCGGGAACATGTTGACGCCGTGGACCTTGAACATATCGTCGCTCCGGCCGCGGATGGTGGCCAGCCTCGGATAGGTCCGTCCGCAATGGCATTCTCCCGGCAGGATTTTGCTCAGGTCGTGGGTCCGGAATCGGATCAGCGGGGCGCCTTCCTTCACCAGCGTGGTGATGACGATTTCGCCTTCCTCCCCGTCCGGCAGGACCTCGCCGGTCACAGGGTCGATGATCTCGGTATAGAGGTAATCGTCAAAGATGTGCATTCCCGTCTCCCCGGGGCAGTTGATGCCGATGCCGGGTCCGTAGATTTCCGTCAGTCCGTAGATGTCGTACAGTTCGATGCCCAGCTCCCGGGCGATATAATTGCGCTTGGCGTCGCTCCAGCGTTCGGATCCGATGATGCCCTTCTTCAGCTTGATCTGGTCCCGGATGCCGCGCTTGTTGATCTCCTCCGCCAGCAGCAGCGCATAGGAGGACGTGGCGCACAGCACGGTGGATCCCAGGTCGATCATCATCTGCAGCTGTTTTTCCGTGTTGCCGGGACCCATGGGAATTGCCATGGCGCCGATCTTCTCGCATCCGGCCTGGAAGCCGATGCCCGCGGTCCAGAGGCCGTATCCGGGGGTAATATGGATCCGGTCCCGGTTGGTGACGCCGGCGATTTCATAGCACCGGGCAAACATCGTCGCCCAGTCGTCCACGTCCTTCGCGGTATAGGGAATAATGACGGGCTTTCCGGTAGTGCCGGAGGAGGAGTGAATCCGGACGACCTGCTCTTCCGGTACGGCCTGAATGCCCAGCGGGTAGGCGTTCCGCAAGTCGGCTTTGTCTGTAAAGGGAATCTTCAGGAAGTCTTCTTCCGAATGCACGCCGGTGATCCCGGCTTTTTTATACACTTCGCTGTAGTAGTTTCCGCTTTCAAGAATCCGCTGAACCTGTCTGTTGACCATCTCCAGCTGCTTTGCGTTGATCTTCATACGTTTGCCTCTCCTTT
>JAFRGU010000094.1 GCA_017433675.1 Clostridia bacterium | reverse complement strand
TCCCACATGCGTATCCGCGCAGCCATAGTAGATCGCGATGCGTCCCGTGTCCTCGTCCTGCAGCGTCGCGCAGGGGAAAACCACGTTGGGGACAAACCCCGTCACCTCATAGGGCTCCTCCGGCGTCAGCAGGTAGTTCTCGCACCGGTAAAGCACCTTGCTCGGTTCATCCAGATCCAGGATCGCTCCGCCCATTGAGTACACGAAGCCGTTGCAGGTGCTGCTCACCCCATGATAGAACATCAGCCATCCTTCGGTGGTTTCAATGGGCGCGGCGCCGCCGCCGATTTTGACGCTCTCCCACCATTCATGCCCCCGTCCCATAACGTGCCGGTGCTTGCCCCAGTAGATCATATCCGGGCTCTCGCTCAGGAAGATATCCCCAAAGGGCGTATGTCCGCTGTCCGAAGGACGGCTGAGCAGCTTGTACATGCCGCCGATACGCCGGGGAAACAGCACCGCGTTCCGGTTGAAGGGAATGAACGGATTCTCCACCCGGGTAAAGGTTTTGAAATCCTTTGTTTTTCCCATGCCGATGGCCGCTCCGAAGAAATCCGTGCACCAGATAATGTAATAAGTGTCCTCAACCTTCACCAGCCGGGGATCATAGGCATAGTTCGGCAGCATGGGGGCTCCGTTCTCATCCGTAAAGGGAACCTTTTCCCGCTCAACCTCCCAATGGATTCCGTCCTTCGAATGGCCCAGGTAAACATGGGGGATCCCGTTCACCTGCTCGCCCCGCAGCACGGCGATAAACCCGTCCTCCCAGGGCGCAACCGCGCTGTTGAAAATCCGGGCAATCTCCGGCGTGGGATTTCGCCCCAGGATCGGATTCCCGCTGTAACGCCATACCGGCGCGGCCGTCTTCATGTCCTTCGGTTTTTCCTGCCATGGAATATTGGGCAGGCTTCCTGCATTCAGGATACTGATTGTGCTCATCTTGTTTCTCCTTTTCCGTGATTGAGAGCAGCTCCGGGATAGGCCCCCGGAGTTTCTCCGTACCGCACTTCAGACGCTTTGCTTCTGAGAGGCGCCTCCTGTTCAGACAGGCAGCTCCTTCTCCATCAGCAGCAGGCACATCCGGCTGTTATGATAGGGGCATTTCCATTCCTCCACCATGGGCCGTTCTGTCAGGCTTCCGTCCTCATATACCGACCAGTACCATTCTCCGTCCGGTCTCGGATCCACGATCATCCGGCGGATCGTCGCCCACTGGGTTTCCAGGTCCCGAAGCCACTGTTCTTCGCCCGTCAGGCTCCACCCTTCCGCGAGTCCCAGCATGGTTTCCGCCTGAACCCACCAGATTCGCAGCTCATCAGCCTGTCCGGCCACCCACTCATTCTTCAGCCCATGATCCGTGAATGCGCGTCGGCGGACGCTTTCAATCAGATCCAGGCACATCTTTCGGACCGGTGCCTGCTTCTCTTCCGGAAGCAGTTCCCGGGCCGCGTCCAGGATCAGCCATCCGCCCTCAATATCATGCCCGTAGCTCTGCATGTCCAGCAGCGGATGGTATTCATCGTCATAGAATACCTCCAGGCGGTGCTTGTCCGGGTTATACATTTTCCGGAGAAAAAAGTCAATCTGTTTTTCTCCCAGCGCCGCCGTCCATGCGTCCGGCTCCGCCCGGTGCAGTTCCGCATAGGCTTCCAGTACATGGAGCAGCGTGTTCATGGTCCGTGTCGCCATAACGCCGTTCTCACTCAGCTTCTCATTGCTTTCCGGGGAAAAATCCGCCCGGTAAGCCTCGCCGTATCCGTTGTAAACCGTGCATTTCTCCTCAATCACCCGCTGAAGCGCCTTCGCCTTCTCCAGCGCCTCCCGCTTTCCGGTCAGGCGGTAGTAGGCCGCCAGCCCGTATATGGCGAAAGCCTGGCAGTAGGTGTGCTTCGTCGTGTCTGCTGGTTTTCCTGCAGAGGTAATGCTCCAGAACACCCCGCCGTTCCGGGCATCCTCGAACATTTTCAGGCTTTCATATGCCCAGTCTGCATACGCACGGTATTCCGTGCTTCCGAGGATCCTGGCAGCTGTGGAGAAGCTCCAGAGGATCCGGCTGTGCAGAATGCACCCCTTGTCCGCCTCCGGAATCACCTTCAGCGCTTTGTCCACGTATCCGAAGAATCCGCCATGCTGTTCATCCTTCAGCCTTTCCCAGAAGGGAAGGATCTTTTCCGTCAGATGCGCCCGCAATTCATCCCGCAGCACGTTGAGTCCCTCCTTTGATGCTTTGAGGCCTTTATTCATTGTCTCCTGCCGTCATTGTTTTGGATAGTATATCACGCAGTCCCGGCCGGCTGCAACAGATTTTTCCCGGAACGGAGATCAGAAAGCCCCGCCGTTTTTTGCAGCCGGCGGGGCTTTCTGTTCTCATATCGATTATTTTTCGTCTTCCAGAGCGCTGGTCTGGCGGACAAGCACTTTCTTCTCATAGCAGCTGAACGCATATTCCACGGTATTGCGCTCCGGCTTCGGGGTTACCAGGCTCAGGATCGGCACCATCACCAGCCCCAGCAGCATGCAGAACGCGCCGGCGTTGATCGGGCTCTGCAGCAGCCCCAGGTTCACGCTGATGACGCCCAGGTTGCTCAGCATGTCCACCGTCATAAACCCGCAGGAGAACAGGATATTCACCCAGATAGCCGCTCTGGAGGTCTTCTTCCAGTACAGCCCGTACAGGAACGGAGCCAGGAAAGCGCCGGCCATGGCGCCCCAACTGACGCCCATGGCCTGAGCAATGAAGGCGACCGGAGAGGAAACCTGAATGATGGCAATCAGGGCGGAAATCGCGATAAAGACCACGACCAGTCCCCGCATGATCAGCAGCTGCTTTTTCTCATCCATTTCCTTGATGACATGTCCCTTCAGCAGATCCAGGGTGACCGTGGAGGAAGAAGTCAGCACCAGCGAGCTCAGCGTGCTCATGCTGGCGGAAAGCACCAGGATAATCACCACGGCGATCAGCAGATCCGGCAGGCCGCTGAGCATGGCGGGAATCACAGCATCGTATCCGCCCATCGGAGCTCCGTTTTCAGTCACGCCGATAAGGTCGGAAAACAGCCGTCCGAATCCGCCGAGGAAGTAGCAGCCGCCTGCGACCACCGTGGCAAACAGCGTGGAAATAACGGTTCCCTTGTGAATATCGCCCTCACTCTTGATCGCGTAGAATTTTCCGACCATCTGGGGCAGACCCCAAGTGCCCAGGCTGGTCAGCAGAACCACGCCCAACAGGCCCAGGGGATCCGGTCCGAAGAAGGAATTGAAGATACCCGGTGTCTGGGTCACCCGTTCATCCGTGATCTGTGCCAGTCCGTTCAGGGATCCGATGAAACCGCCGTTTTTCCCCAGCACGGCCGCAATCACAGCCACGATGCCGATAATCATGATCAGTCCCTGGATAAAATCATTGATGGCGGTCGCCATATATCCGCCGACAATAACGTAAATCGCAGTCAGTACGCTCATCACCAGCACGCACCAGAAGTAGGGGATTCCAAAGGCCATCTCGAACAGCCGGCTCAGCCCGTTATACAGGGAAGCCGTATAGGGAATCAGGAAAATGAAGATCACGATGGAAGCCGCCACCTTCAGCGCCTCGCTGCCAAACCGCCTTGCGAAAAAATCCGGCATCGTCGCGCTGCTCAGGTGCTGGGTCATAATCCGGGTTCGGCGTCCGAGCACCACCCAGGCCAGCAGGGAGCCCAGCAAAGCGTTTCCAATGCCGACCCATGTGGAGGAAATACCGAATTTCCAGCCAAACTGTCCGGCATATCCCACGAAAATGACAGCCGAGAAGTAGGAGGTTCCGTATGCAAAAGCCGTCAGCCACGGCCCTACGCTCCGTCCGCCCAGCACAAATCCCTTGACATCCGTGGCATTCTTCCGGCAGTAGAAGCCGATTCCCAGCATCACGCCGAAGAAAATCACCAGCATCAGTATCTTGATCAACATAAAAAAGCGCCCCCTTCTCTTGCTTTCGCGCTTTTAAGCTTTTATATATAAAAGTGCGAAAGTGATCCAACGGCGCTTATTGTACTCCCCTTTTCGTGTCCAGGCAATCCTTCTTTTGTTTTCCTTTTGTATTTCCGGCGGTTATCTGCCCGCTCCGAGCTCACGCCATGCGGTCTGCAGGCTTTCAATGATATTCAGGTGCTGCGGGCAGGCCGCCTCACAGGCGCCGCATCCCACGCACCGGTCCGCGCCGTTGTTCTTTTCAAGGATTTGCTTCAGATCCCAGTCTCCCTTGGGATCGGTATCATACAGGGACGTCTTGTTCCATACGGAGAAGATCCCCGGAATATTGACCCCGTTCGGGCAAGGCATGCAGTACCGGCATCCGGTGCATCCGATTTTCGTCCGGCTGAGATAGGCCTCCCGGACGTCATCCATCAGCTTTTCTTCCTCCGGGGACATAATTCCGGTTTCCACCGTATCGAAAATGCGCAGGTTCTCCGAGATCTGGTCCGGTTCATTGCATCCGGACAGGACCACCGACACCTCCGGATGATTGCACAGCCAGCGGAAAGCCCATTCGACGGGAGTACGATGAGTCGGGAAGGCATCATAGAGCGCCTGGACATTGGCGGGCGCCTTGGCCAGTCTTCCGCCCAGCAGGCCTTCCATGATGACCACCGGAATTCCCTTCTTTCCCGCCAGCTCCAGTCCCTTCGTCCCCGCCTGGTTATTCACATCCATGAAGTTGTACTGGATCTGGACCATGTCCCAGTCCCAGTCATTGATCACATATTCAAAATCTTCATAGGGACCGTGGAAGGAAAAACATTTATAGCGGATTTTTCCCGCCTTTTTCATATCGTCGAAAAAAGCCGGTGCGCCGATGGATTTGAAGTACTCCCATTTTTCCTTGTTGATCCCGTGCATCAGGTAAAAATCAATATGATCAGTCTGGAGCTTTTTCAGCTCGCTGTCCAGCAGCGCCTGCATTTCTTCCCGGTTGTGCACGTATTCCATCGGCATCTTCGTGGCGATGGTCACCTTTTCCCGGTATCCGTCACGCAGGGCTTTTCCCAGCACGATCTCGGACGTCTTGTCCAGGTAAACATAGGCTGTATCCAGATAGGTCACGCCGCCGTCAATCGCCTGGCGAATCAGTCCGATCGCTTTCTCCTCATTGATGATGCTGTCCCCGGAAGCTGTACCGTTGAAGCGCATGCATCCGAGTCCGAAGGCCGAAGCCTGGATGCCCAGTTTTCCCATTTCGCGGTATTTCATGATTATCTCCTTTTCCTGATTGTTTTAATTTGCTAATTTCTTTCATGCTCCCGGTCCGGAATTTCTGTTTTTGCTCGGACCAGCGTTCACGGCCCCATCCGTACGACCGCTTCTTCCCGCTTTCCCCGCAGCATGAGGGAAGCTTCCTGGGCGCCGGCCCGGAGATGGTATCCGCCCCGGAATCCGTTGAAGGAAACCCATCCCTCCGCATCCGTTTTCAGCGTCTCATGCGTTTCCCACGTGCCATGGATCAGCTTTTGCAGGGCTTCATAGGCAGGCTTGAGGCTGCTGTCTTCCCGCACCAGGCCGGAAGGTGCCTTCAGCCAGCTCCCGTCGTGAAAATCCCAGGTCGTGATTGCTTCCACCAGCGGATGCGTGAAGAGCATGGTATACATCTCCGTAACTTCCCTGGCCTGCCGCTCTTCTCCTTCCGGTGTGGTGGGCCAGCTGTCCACCTGCCAGTCGTTCAGGTCTACAATATGCGGGGGCATCAGTTCACCTGAAATCAGGGTATTCTCCGTAAAATGGATCGGCAGGCCGAAGCGGGAATAGCGTTCCAGAACATCCTGCAGTTTTTCCGGTCCCCAGTAACCCTGGTGCTGATGGCTCTGGATTCCGATGGCGCTGATGGGCACGCCGGCTTCCAGCAGTCCCTCCAGCAGAATCTCATAGCTCACGCTCGTGTTAAAGTCATTGATCAGCAAAGTCGCTTCCGGATTGCTTTCCTGGGCTGCGGCAAATACTTCCTTTACCAGCCGGATCCGCCCCAGGTCCTTGCAAATTCGGGTGACCGCGTTGTCATATTTGTCAAACACCGGCATGATAACCACTTCGTTGATGACATCCCACATATCAATGACACCTTTGAACGCGGTTACATCCCGGCGGATGCGCTCCAGCTGGCGCCGGAGAATTTCCTGGTTGTCGAATTGCATCAGCCACGGGGCGCATACCGTATGCCAGCACAGCGGATGGCCTTTCAGTCGCACGCCTTTGGCCTGAAGCCACCGGGCTGCCGCCATGGTTTCTTCATAGGCGGTCTGTCCCTCCACCGGTTCATACCGGCCCCAGTAGAAGGGTACGGTACCGTAGTTGAAGAGCCCGAGCCATTTGTCCAGCCTGTCCTGCAGGAAGGCTTTCTGCTTTTCATCTTCCGTTTTCATCAGGGCTACCGCGTCAAACACACCGCAGCCGAAGAGAAAGGTATGGGTCGCCTGGTCAATCTGAATCTCCTGGTTTGCGATCGGGGTACCGTCCGGATTCATGATGCGCAAACGGGCTTCCGTTTGCCGGTGCTGCAGCTGATTCATCTGTTCCCTCCGTTGCCGCTGATTTTGTCCTGGGGTGATCGGTTCTGCCGATTGTATTCTACGGCATGGAGAGGAAAAGAATCTACCGGAAATTTGCTGCCTTTTTCCCGTTTCTTGACTTTCTGATTGGCCGTTTTCGGCAGTGAATCTTTACGGATCCGTCAGCTCGGTGAAGGCCATAATATCCGCGTCCTTGGCGGCCCCGCCGGCAACTGTGCCCATTCTTTTCCGCCCCTGTTTCCGGGCCAGCAGCGCCGTGGACGGCCCTCCGTCCAGATTGTACAGCCACTCCACTTCAAAATACTTCCGGAAAAAGTCGTTCACTTCGTGAAGTGTCAGGCCGTTCCGGCCCTCATTTGTGACAGAAAGGATCAGGTAATTGTTCCGGTTCACCCGCCCGATAACGGTTCTGCGCGCCTGTTTGCCCGCAAAACTCCAGTCCCGGGGGGTCAGCACCTCCCCGTTCATCTGCATGGGACACTGCGTATAAAAGCTCCAGGTCTGCTCGGGCTCCGCCCCCAGGACCCGGTCATTGTCCGCCCCCACATACATGTGCAGCCCATCCGCTTCCAGCGTCAGCCCGTAGTAGGGAATCCCCTCCAGATATCGGAAAACCTCTCCGTCTGTCACCGTCAGCGACCCCAGCGGTGTGTAATAATAATCTTTGTTGGTTCCGGGATAATCTTCCGGAATCCAGGGGTATTGGGGACTGACATATCCGCTGCCGTTGATCGCAAGGACCGCGTCCGGAATCTGCTTCGCCATCGTCGCCGGAAACTGGATGTTCTTTTTCCATTGAGCTGTCGCTTTCCGGATTTGCTTTCCAGGATCCTGCAGCCAGATTTTGACCAGGAAGCACCGGCAGCCTTTGACTTTGAATGTTTCGATCCGGTACTTCAGAGTCTCGGAATCATAGGTGCGGGTGGTTTTATGCGTAAAGTTCTCATATTCCTCCACCGGATAAACATAGTCATCCGGCAGCACATTTTCGGTTTCAGCCTTTTCCTCCGCCAGAGCCGCCGGCAGCAGTCCCAGCAGGCACAGCATCAGGCTCAGCACGAAGCTCAGTCCTTTTCGCACGGCGGTCTCCTCCTTTTCTTCCCTTCCGTCAGTCCTTTTCCCGTGAAATCCCTTCCGCTGCACATCCGTCTGCGTTCAGTTGGATCCCTGCGCTTCCCGGGTTATTCCCGGGTTTTCATTGCTTCAGCCCAGATGGCGCATTCCATCCGTTTCCGGAACAGCTCGCACCCGGTCCTGTATACGCCCCGCACGGATCCGGTCGCATGCCAGGCATTGGCGGCGCAGCCCCCGGAGCAGTATAGCCTTGCCCAGCATTCCCGGCATTCCTCCCGGGCATATACATTGCAGGCTGCAAAATCTTCCCGGACGGATGTGTTCGTTACGCCGTTCCATACGTCTCCCAGCCGGAAAGCCTCCTCGCCGACAAACTGGTGGCATGGATACAGGTCGCCCCAGGGGGTCACGGCCATGTATTCCGTCCCGGATCCGCATCCGGAAATTCGCTTGTATACGCAGGGTCCGCCGCTCAGGTCAATCATATAATGGTAAAAGGTGAATGGCTTCCCTTCCCTTCTCCGCGTGACCAGCAGCCTGGCCAGATCCTCATACTGCTTCATCACAACGGGCAGATCCTCCGCTGTCAGGGCAGAGGGGTCCCCTTCCGCGCAGACCACGGGCTCCATGCTCAGTTCATTGAATCCCAGATCCAGCATCACTTTGATGTCTTCGAGAAAGTCCGGGTTCGCATGGGTGAAGGTCCCCCGCATATAGTAGTTTTTCCCCTTCCGGGCTTTCACCAGCTTCTGGAATTTCGGCACGATCTTCTCCCAGCTGCCCTGCCCGGCGTAATCTACCCGGAACCGGTCATGAATCTCCTTCCGGCCGTCCAGGCTCAGCACGACATTGCTGCATTCCCGGTTGGCGAAATCAATGACATCGTCGTCGATCAGCATCCCGTTGGTGGTCAGGGTAAACCGGAAATGCTTTCCCCTTTCCTTTTCGACGCTCCGGGCATAAGCGACCAGATCCTTGACCACCTGGAAATTCATCAGCGGCTCTCCGCCGAAGAAATCCACCTCCAGATTGTGCCGGTTCCCACTGTGGTCCATCAGGTAATCCAGTGCCTGTTTTCCGACTTCAAAGGGCATAATCGCCCGTTCCCCATGGTATTTTCCCTGGCTCGCGAAACAGTAGGAGCAGTTCAGGTTGCAGCTGTGGGCCACATGCAGGCACAGGGCTTTGACAACGCCGCTGGTCCGCTGCTTCAGTTCCCCGGCCATGGGCGCGAAGGTATCCTCGGAAAAGAGCTGTCCCTTTTCCTTCAGGGCGGTAATCTCATCATAGCACTGCAGGAAGTCGTCCGGGGTGACATCCTCCCGGTGGCCGTATTTTTCCGTCATGGCCCGGAGAATCGCCTCCCGGCTCTGCTGTTCATACAGCGCAATCATGTCGTAGGCGATTTCGTCCACCAGGTGCACGCCCCCGGAACATACGTCCAGCACGATGTTCAGCCCGTCCATTTGAAACTGATGAACCATGGTTAACCTCTTTTCCGGGAAGAAAAATGCCGCCCGCGGGCGGCATCCTTCTTCGAAGCATAATGATTACTTCTTCTCAGCCTTTTTCTCGCACTGCTGATTTGCAATGCCGCAGCTGGTCTTGCAGGCGGACTGGCAGGAAGTCTGGCACTCGCCGCAGCCGCCGTTCTTCGCGCTTTCGCACAGATTGCGGGTGTTCAGAGTCTGAATGTGTTCCATGGGAAAGCCCCCTTCGATCTACAGATTTCGATGTATTCTATCACAGGTATATCCGGAAGTCAAATTCCGATTTTTCTTGCATTCCTGTTTGTTTTTGGTTATACTGTCCATATTATAACCAGTTAGCAAAGGAATGATGGAATATGCCGCCCAAGGACTCCAAGGAAAAGAAAAGCAAGAATGCTGCTTCCGGTTTGTCTGAAAGCACCTATATTAACCGGGAGCTGAGCTGGCTGGCCTTTAATCAGCGCGTCCTGCTTGAAGCCGCCGATCCCACGGTTCCCCTGCTGGAGCGTCTGAAGTTTCTGATGATCTACCAGTCCAACCTTACTGAGTTCTACAGGGTGCGCATCGGAATTTTGACCCACCGGGCGCTGCTGACACCGGAGAAGGGGGATCCGCTGACCGGTCTCCTGCCTGCCGCCCAGATCGATGAGGTGCTTCGCGTCACCCGGGAGCAGCAGGCGCTGATGGAAAGCGTCTGGAAGAGCATCCGGTCGGATCTGCGTCTGAACAGCGTCGATGTCCTGGACTTCAAGAAGATCAGTAAAGTGGATGAACTGATGAGCAAGAAGCTCTTCGGCGATATCCGGGATCTGCTCCAGCCGCAGATGATCAGCCTGGATCAGTCCCTTCCCTTTCTCTGGGACGGGGAAGCGAATATCATCGCCTTCCTCGGCCGCGGCACGGAGCAGAAGCTTTGCATCATCCCGCTCAACCGTGTGCCCGCCTACCAGAGCTTTGAGATCGATGGCTGCCAGAAGATTGTCCCGACCGCCCAGCTCGTTCGCCATTTTCTCCCGCTGCTGCTGAAGAAGGAGAATATCCTCCAGTCCGCCATCGTGGAGGTCACCCGGAACGCGGATGTCTTCATCTCCACCGTGGAGGAAAGTGCCAATGAGGATCTTCGGAAAAAGGTTTCCAGCATGCTCACCAAGCGGAAGCGGGAGATGCCGGTTCGCGTCCGGATCTTTGGAAAGCTGACCGATCCCGGCCGTTCCCTGCTTCTCCGGAAGCTTCGGGTGCCGGAAAGCCGGGTTTTCACCCAGTCCGTCCCCTTCGATCTGTCCTTCCGCTCCGCGATCGGCGGTCCGGCCAGCTTCCGCTATTCGGAAAGAAAGCCTTCCCGGGATCTCGGCCTGAAAAAAGGCGAATACTTCCGGTATATCGAGAAGCATGACCTTCTGATGAGCTTCCCCTTCCAGTCCATGATGTCCTTCGTGGATCTGATTTATGAAGCCGCCGACGACCCGGAGGTTCTCTCCATCAAGATTACCCTTTACCGGATGTCCGCCAGCAGCAAGATCGCCGCGGCCCTGGCCTATGCGGCCGATCGGGGCAAGGATGTGCTCTGCCTGCTGGAGCTCCGGGCTCGGTTCGATGAGCAGAATAATATTGACTATTCCGAGATGCTGGAGGATGCAGGCTGCCGGGTCATTTATGGTCTCCCCGAGTATAAGGTGCACAGCAAGCTCTGTGTCATCTCACGGCTGCATAACGGAGTCGTCAGCCGGATCACGCAGGTCGGCACCGGAAATTATAATGAGGTCACCGGTGAGCAGTATACAGACCTGTCCCTGATTACGGCCCGGGAGGATGTCGGTCTGGACGCGGAGGCCGCTTTTGCCGCCCTCATC
>JAFRGU010000016.1 GCA_017433675.1 Clostridia bacterium | reverse complement strand
GGCGATGAAGTAAGCGGAAAAGAAGGTCCGGCATAGCGGAACCTCCTCCGGATCATCCGGAGGAGGTTCTTTTTGATTGCTCAGCGGCTCCCGTCCCCGGTCGCCCCTGTTTCCTGTGTATGATATTCTTCCCGCCCGATGCGCAGGTTCAGCGCCACCGCGAATCCGGCGGAGCAGGTCAGAAACAGGATCGTCGCCAGCTCCACCATCCTGGCCAGGATGCCCGTCAGCGGGATCCGCATCAGGTGCAGCAGGCAGATCACAAACAGCAGATTGGCCGAAAGCGTGTCGAAATAGTTCACCCCGGCGCACCGGCGGTATCGGATCATCGCCATCACGTTGCTGCACAGGATGACCACCCCGTTCAGGATCAGCACCGTCAGCAGCCGCCCGATTCCCAGCCCCTGCGCATTCAAATAAGCCAGCACGGCGATATCTGTCAGCGCATCCAGCCCGTGGGACAGGAGGAAGCTCATCCGGTTGGTGGAGGCGTATGTGCTGCATACGACGTTGAACACCAGCCGCAGCCCCTGGATCAGCCCGTAAAACAGCAGGATCATCCGGGGGTTCGGAATGCCCAGCATGGTCAGCAGCGGAATCATCAGCACCAGCCGCAGCAGATTGCAGAAAAAAAGGATCGTCTGCCGCACCGGCGTACTCTTTTCCTTTTCCACGCCCCGGCTCTCGGCGGCCATCTCCCGGATCCGCTGGTTCAGGGTTTCTGAAACCCGTTCCGTCTCCGCCTTCGCGTCCGGGTTTTCCGGATCCCAGCTCACCACCTCGCCGATCCGGATCTGGTGGTGCTGTTCATCAATGTAGCAGGGGCAGAAGCGCAGGGCCCGCCCCGTTTTCCGGTAGTACAGCCGTCCCAGCGTCGCGAAGCCGGAATAGAAAGGCGTCACGGAGGTCAGGGAATACTCCGGCAGCCCCACCTCCGGAAAAATCACCAGATTCTGCCCCTCCTGCAGGGCCTGCAGGCTCTGCCGCATGGTGGAGATCAGGGTGGAGGGCCTGTTCCGGTCCACCGGAATCACCCCCAGCCGGGCCAGAGTTCCGCATCCCATGTGCGCGATTCTGGCGCACAGCCAGTTCCGGGGCTTCTCTCCGAGGAAGGGCAGCAGCTTGGCCATGCCCGAATGCAGCGCCTCGCCCGCCGTATCCTCCTGCACCAGCTCCACGTTGATCCAAGCCCGCGCCACCACCGGCATGGACAGGATGAAGCTGACCGGCCCGAAGACATTGTAGTGATTCCCGATGAACACCACCGGCTCCTCGCTGTCGCGGAGCTCCGCGGGCAGATTGACCCGGCAGTGAAAGAAAGGATACAGCACCCGGTAGAGCCACCGCATGGTCCGGGTGTCAAACCCGGGCCGCTCCTTGTATTTCAGCTCCCGCATCGGCAGCGCAGTGTCGCCCATCCCCTTATTCCTCCACGACCGGCAGCGTCCGGAAATCGACGTACCCGGTCGTCAGGAAGCTCTCCGGCAGGCTGGGCGCCGGCGAGGCCTTGTGCTTGGGATAGCCGTTGTAGTACAGCTTCTCCCATACCTGCTGCTTGGCCGCCTCGTCCTGGATGGGATAGGGGCGGTAGTCCGATTTGTTGTGCATCTTGAAGGGGATGGCGCACATCTCCCGGGGCGTCATCGTCCCGTCTTCATGGATGTCGAAGGAGATCTGGGCCACCAGGGTATCGTCATCCCGGGGCGTCGCGTCGGCCCCGAAGGTGAAGTTGCTCAGCCCGTAGAAGATCACCTTGCCCTTGTACCACCGGATCATCTGGCAGGTGTGGGAGCCGTGCCCGTAGACCATGTCGAAGCCTGCGTCGATCAGCTTGACGCCGTATTTCTGGTTCCCGTCCAGCTGGTATTCCTTCCCGTTGGACTTGTTCCTCGTCGGCTCCGTGCCCCAGTGGGCGGAGGCGACCACGAAGGTGCACCCTTCCGCCCGCAGCTGCTCCATCTGTTTGACGTATTTTTTCAGCTTGTCCTCGTTCATGGGATAGGTGTACCCCACGAATCCCACCTTGACGCCCTTCACCTCGACGCTGTAATTGTTCGCGTCATAGAACCAGCCGATCCCCTGGGCGTCCAGCGCCTCGGCGGTATCCGCGCCGCCCTTTTTGCCGAAGTCCCGCAGGCAGTGGTTGTTCGCCAGGTTGCATACGTCCACGTTGCCCAGCTTCAGCACCTCCGCGTATTCCGGCGGGGCCACCATGGGAAACATGATCCCGTTGCGGGCTTTCTTTTTTTCCGTGATGGTGGTTTCGCAGTTGGCGACGGTCAGGTCGTCCGCCGCGAACAGGTCCGCCACCAGGCTGAAGGGATAATCAAACCCGGCCTGCTTGATCTTGTGGAGATATCCGCCCTTCGCCCCGTAGTGCTGCGCGTGATCCCCGATGCAGCAGTCCCCGACCAGGGAGAAGGTGAAAATATCCGGGCCGCTCTCCAGCATGCTGGTAACGCCCTTCTCCGCGCCGGCCATCGATGCGGTCAGCCCGATCATCAGGCAGATCAGAATGATGATCCCTTTTTTCATTGCTGGTTCTCTCCCGTCTCCGCCGTTCCGCCGGCAGCCGTTTTTTATTTCGCCGCGTAGATGATATCGTCCCGCAGCCGGTACAGGGTCGCCCCCCGCTTCTTGTGGCAGAAGGTCCCCGCCCACCATTCCACGCTCTTCACGGCGTCGTACTGCACCACGCCGTACCGGATTCCGTCCTTGTTCTTGCCGCCCCGCATATTGCTGTCCATCCAGTGGATCTCGTCCTTTTCCGGATCGTAGCTCAGCATGATTGCGCTGTGGGCGCCGACGCCGTATTCATAGTTCGCGGACATCTGGAAGTAATCGCCCCGCTGCGCCTGCCGCATGAACTCCTTCGCGTTTTCCAGGTTTTCCGCCTTGGAGAGGTTCGTGTCATAGATGAACTGGGCGGCCGCCTCGAAGGGATTTCCCTCTGCCGCGCTGATCTCCTTCCACAGGAAGCCGTAGGCGTAGGGTTTGCATTGCTTGGCCGGCAGGTTGTCCGGGATCACCAGCTTCGTGTCCGGATATTCCGCGATCCGGAAGTCGTCCCGGTTCTGGCGGAAAAGATACACGGTGAAGTTCTTGCATACATAGATGTCTGAGGCGTAATGGGCCCGCTGCCGCTTTCCGTCCGCCCGGTCGTACAGTTCCTTCCCCAGGCTGATGATCCGGTTGATGAAGTCCGCCCGGGCCCCGCCTTCATCCTCTGCGGGCTCCGCGGTTCCGCCTTCTTCGTCGTCCAGC
>JAFRGU010000093.1 GCA_017433675.1 Clostridia bacterium | reverse complement strand
GGATACCGGATGGCATATCCTGGCTGTGGGCGGCAATGAAAAAAGCGCCCGGCTGTCCGGAATCAAGAGTGACCGGGTGAAGATCCTTGTTTATATCATTTCCGGATTCTGCGCAGCCTGGATCGGACTGATCAATACCGCACAGATTTCTGCGGCTCATCCCGCCTCAGGCGATGGCTGGGAAATGAACGCCATTGCGGCCACCGTGCTGGGCGGCACATCCATGGCCGGCGGATCCGGCACCATTGTTGGCACGATTGTCGGTGCGTTCGTCATCGGCGTCATTAATGACGGCATGACCATGTGCGGCGTGACGGAATTCTGGCAGAAGATCATCCGCGGCCTGGTGATCATCCTGGCGGTTGTTATCGACCAGACGCAGCGGAATCTGCAGGCAAAAATGGCTCTGCAGGCCCGGAACGAGATGAAATAATGCAGGAACAGGCAGTTCTGAGATGAAGCAGAGGAGGGCTGGACATGTTAAAGGGTATTCCGGATATTATCGGATCGGACCTGCTGAAAGCCTTGGCAGATACCGGCCATGGAGATCTGATCGTGATTGCGGATCATTTTTATCCCCCCTATTCCAAATCACCGCATGCGGTCAGCATTCAGGCAAAAGGAACAAATGCTCCGGAGATGCTGGACGCGATCCTGACATTGGTGCCGCTGGACGTGGAGTATGAAAAGCAGCCAATCTGGTATATTGTGCCGGATGCGGATTCCGGGATCGTTATGGAGAATTCCCCGGTATGGGACCGGGTACGTGAGATTGTGAAAGCTCAGGGGTATGATCCCGCCTGCATCGGAACACTGGAGCGCAAGCAATTTTATGAGAAGGCGAAAGATGCTTCCATTACCGTCTGTACCAGTGAAACACAGCCTTACGGATGCATCATCCTGCAGAAAGGCGTTATGTAAGAAGGAGCCGGGGAGATTATCCGAACGCTGACATTCCGGGATGACATATTTCCCGGTTCTCAGGGCGGAGAAACAGGGAACAAGCAAAGAAAATTTGAGGAGGAAAAACCATGGCAGCAAAAATCAAACTGGGTTTTGCACCAACGAGGCGGGCTATTTTCAGCGCACCGGCGGCGGTGGAGTACCGGAAGCTGACCGCAGACCGGCTGCGGGAGCTGGGAATCGATTTCGTGGACATCGACGACATCAATGACGAAGGACTGCTCTACGACGACGCGGGCATGTACGCGATCGCGGAGAAATTCCGGAAGGAAAAGGTGGATGGCCTGTTCCTTCCCCATGCCAATTTCGGCACGGAATATGAATGCGCCCGGCTGGCGAAGGAGCTGAATGTGCCGGTGCTGCTGTGGGGGCCCCGGGATGAGCGGCCGGACGAACGCGGCATGCGCCTGCGGGACAGTCAGTGCGGCCTGTTTGCCACCGGAAAGGTGCTGCGCCGGTTCCGGATTCCCTTCACCTATATGAACAACTGCAACCTGACTGATCCGGAATTTGAACGGGGCATCCGGGACTTCCTGGCGGTGTGCAATGTGGTCCGGGTATTCCGGCATACCCGCGTACTGCAGATCGGTCCCAGGCCTTTCGACTTCTGGAGTACGATGTGCAATGAAGGCGAGCTTCTGGAAAAATTCAATATCCAGCTGGCCCCGATCCCGCTGCCGGAGCTCTACGCTGAGATGAAAAAATGGCGGGAAGAGAAAAACGAGGTGGCCCGGGTTGTAGCTTACTGCCATGAAAACATGACCTGCAACATCGAGGAAAACTATCTGCAGAACGTGGCGGAGCTGAAGGTAGCCAGGAAGGCGCTGGCGGATAAATACGGCTGTCAAAGGCGACGATCTCGGCTCGGATGAAGCCGCGCTCGATGTCCGTGTGGAT
>JAFRGU010000092.1 GCA_017433675.1 Clostridia bacterium | reverse complement strand
GCGGGAAAGCTTCTGTATGAAGTGGAGCAGCAGGTTCGGAAAGCGATCCGGCCGGGCGTTTCGACGGCGGATCTGGATGTGCTGGCGGAACAGCTGATCCGAAGGGGCGGCGGCATTCCCTCTGAAAAGGGATATGAAGGCTATCCATGCAGTATCTGCGCCAGCGTGAACGATGAAGTGGTTCACGGCATTCCCAGCGACAAGCGGATCCTCCAGGAAGGCGATATCATTTCTGTGGACTGTACGCTGCTGCTGGACGGATGGCAGGCGGATTCCGCCTTCACCGTCGGCGTCGGGCAGATCAGTGAGGAATCCATGAAGCTGATCATCGCGACGGAGCAGAGCTTCTGGCAGGGAATCCGGCAGTGCATCGCCGGAAACCGGCTGGGTGATATCGGGCATGCTGTTGAACAGCATGTAAAGGCGCAGGGCTTCGCCCCCATCCGTGACTATACGGGCCATGGTATCGGGCGGGAAATGCATGAAGATCCCTCCGTGTTTAATTTCGGCGAACCCGGACGAGGCCTTCGGCTCCGGAAGGGAATGACCATCGCGGTCGAGCCCATGATTGTCGAAGGAGACTGGCACATCAGCACTGATCCGGACGGCTGGACAGTCCGCACCCGGGACGGGAAACGCTGCGCCCATTATGAGCATACCATTGCCATCAATGAAGAAGGGCTGCCGGACATCCTGACGCTGCCGGGATTCAGCTGGGAGCACACGCCTCTGAACAGGGACGGGTTCCCCTGCGTATCCTGTCTGGCGGAGAACGGGATGGAGGGAGCGCTATGATGGAACCCCTTTCCTTCGAGAAAGGCCGGGTTGTCATCAGCACACAGGGCCGGGACAAAGGCCGGCCGTTTCTGGTGCTGGAAAACCTGGGAAAGGATTTGGTCACCATCGCGGACGGACTGGTTCATCCGCTGGAACGCCCGAAAAAAAAGAAAACCAGGCATTTACATGCGAAGCCAATTATGGTAAACTTGAATACAGTCCGGCCGGAAGGCGGGCAGATTCAGAACAGTGACATTCGAAGGTCGCTGGAGCAGAATGGATTCGCAGTGGAACGTTCGCTGTGCAAGGAGGGCTGATTTTGTCCAAGAGCGACGTGATCGAGATGGAAGGCAAGGTCGTGGAAGCCTTGCCCAACGCCATGTTTCAGGTGGAGCTGCAAAACGGCCACCAGATCCTGGCACATATTTCCGGGAAAATGCGGATGAACTTCATCCGGATCTATCCCGGGGACAAGGTAACGATTGAACTTTCGCCCTATGATCTGACCCGGGGCCGGATCACCTGGCGCAGCAAGAATTGATACAGGAGGATAAAGCAATGAAAGTTCGTCCGAGCGTGAAGCCGATCTGCGAGAAGTGCAAGATCATCAAGCGGAAGGGCCGGGTTATGGTCATCTGCGAGAATCCGAAGCATAAGCAGAAGCAGGGCTGAGCAGAATCACCCGGGCCGCAATCCGCGGTTCGGGTTTTCTTGTGGGAACCGGAGATGGTTTTTCGGGTTTAAACAGGACGGAAGTGGGAGCAAAATGGCGAAAAATTGCCTTTCCCGGGATTCTGTGGTATACTTTTCCCGGAGGAGGGGAGAGCATGTATCGCAGATATTCGCAGGTCAATCAGACTGCGGCGCCATTGGGACAGACCCGGAGAAACCGGATTAAGAACATTCTGATACTTCTGCTGGTTGCTGCGCTGATCGCCGTGGCGTCTGTAGCGATGCCGGCGGTCCGGAACCGAAACAATGCCCGGGGACTTTTTATCCAGCGGATGCAGAATGAGATTGCGACCGCGATCCGGCTGACGACATCCCTGAGCCGTAATGCCGGCGCCAATTCTGCGGCCATCCTGGCCCAGATACGCAGCAACGTATATGCCATCGGCGTCCTGAATGAGGTCCGGATCGGGGAGGAAGGCGCCGGCGGGCGGCTGCTTCAGGAGGATCAGGTGACTTCCCTGCAGTCCTACATCGATAACTACCTGTCCTTCCTGACCACGGGAATGGATACGGGAGAATACCAGACCAACCTGCAGAACAGCCTGGAGACCCTGCAGGTTCAGATCAGCGCACTGGAGTGAATCAGAAGAGACGGAAGAGATTCCGTTTCTTTTTGTTGGCTCGCCGTTACCCGCGCTGAAGCGCGGACGGCTGCAAATGGGAACTGTTACCCAAATCAGAGATTTGGACAGTTCCTCAAAAGGAGGGACACCTTGATCAACTGGGGAGAGAAGCTGGAGGAAAAGATCCGGATGCTGCCGGACTCCCCCGTATGCTACCTGATGAAGGATGCGTAGGGGAATATCATCTATGTCGGGAAAGCTGTCAACCTGAAGAACCGGGTTCGAAGCTATTTCCGTGATACGAACCATACCCCCAAGGTCGCGGCCATGGTCAGCCATATTGATGACTTTGAGATTCTGCTCTGCGAAACGAATCTGGAGGATCTGATCCTGGAGTGCAACCTGATCAAGCTTCATAAACCCTATTACTATATGGTGCTGAAGGATGACAAACATTATCCCTATCT
>JAFRGU010000015.1 GCA_017433675.1 Clostridia bacterium | reverse complement strand
CGGACGGCGAGTCTGCCGGGCATTGACTATGACCCGCTGGCCCTGTTCGTCAAAGCCGCGCATCAGGCCGGCCTGCAGGCAGAAGCCTGGATCAACCCGCTGCGTTCCGTGGCCGTCGGTGAGGAGGGAAACCTGCCGGAGGATTCACAGATCCGCATCTGGATTGAGCGCAATGATGAACGGGTGCGGCAGGTCAATGGCCGCTGGTACCTGAATCCGGCCTATCCCGAGGTCCGGGGCCTGGTGGTTTCGGTTGTGCGGGAAGTGCTGGAGAACTACGACGTGGACGGGATTCACTTTGATGATTATTTCTATCCGGAAGGAACTGACCGCCGCTTTGACGCCTATATCTTCGGCCTGGCGGCAGATGAAGAAGATATTTCCCGGGAAAGTTTCCGGACCGCCCAGATCAACGAACTCGTGCAGGAAGTTCATACTGTCTGCGCGGAACACGATAAGCGCTTCACGATTTCCACCGCCGGCAATATGGAAAACAACCTGACGCTGTATTACGCGGATCCGGCCGCCTGGGTGAAAGCCGGAACCGTGGATATCCTGATCCCGCAGATTTACTGGGGCTACGGGCACCCGGTCAAACCGTATGCCGAGACATTGGATGAATGGCTGGCGGTAACGGCGGAAAGCGATGTCATGCTGGCGGCCGGCCTGGCGGCGTACAAGATCGGCACGGAAGACCAGTGGGCCGGCAATGCGGCTTCCGAGTGGGTGGACAGCGATGACATGCTGGCCCGTCAGACCCGCACGGCGCTGGAAAAAGGCTGTGTCGGGGCGGCATACTTCCGCTATGGCTCGCTTTTTGCGACAGATAATCCGAATGCCGCAGGGGAGATTTCCCACCTGCGGGACGAAATCAGAAAGTAGGTAACCATGAACCTTGGGCAGCTGCAGACATTCGCGGAACAGCGGGGTCTGGTCTGGACGGACCGGACAGCTTTCATGCTGGAGCGGTACGCGGAACTGCTGAAGGAGTGGAACGGAAAAATGAACCTCACGGCCATTACGGAACCGGAGGACGTCTATGAAAAGCATTTTGCGGACTGTCTGATCCCGATGGCATACCTGCCCGGAACCGGCACGGTCTGTGATGTCGGCAGCGGTGCCGGCTTTCCCGGCCTGGTCTTTGCGGTCATGGCCCCGGAGCTGCGTGTAACGCTGCTTGAACCGATGCACAAGCGCTGTGTCTTCCTGCAGGCAGTGATTGCCGAACTGGGCCTGGACAATGTCACGGTGGACAACCGGCGGGCCGAGGACAGCGCGGACCTGCGTGAGCACTTCGATGTCACGACGGCCAGAGCCGTGGCGAACCTGCCGGTGCTCAGTGAGCTCTGCCTGCCCCTGACCAGGACCGGGGGCATCTTCCTGGCCATGAAGGGATCACAAGGCACTGCCGAACTGCAGGCCGCAGCCCATGCCGTTGCCGTGCTGGGCGGACAGACCGAAGCCGTGCAGAACGAGACGCTGCCGGGCGGCGAAGCCCGCACGAATATCATCATCCGCAAGCATAAACCGACCCCGGCCAGATATCCGCGGCCGTACGCGAAGATCAAAAAGAACCCGCTTTAAGGAGGACCGCATGGAGAACAGCGTAAGAAGAAGATTATTGGATGCGATCGGGATCTCCGGCGGGGCCCGCGTTGTGGATATTCCCATGGACCGGATTGAGCCGTCCCGTTACCAGCCCCGGATTCACTTTGATGAACAGGCCCTGCGTGAACTGGCGGTCTCCATTCAGGAGAACGGCCTGATCCAGCCGATCACTGTCCGGGAAGTTGATGGGCACTATGAGATTATCGCCGGGGAACGCCGCTGGCGGGCGGCCAAACTGGCCGGCCTCGACAGGATTGCCGGCTATGTCCTCTCGCCGAGCGAAACCCAGGCGGCGGAGATGGCCCTGGTGGAAAACATCCAGCGGGAAGACCTGACCGCCGTGGAAGAAGCCAAGGCATATGTGCAGATCATGCGGCAGTCCGGCATGACCCAGGAACAGGTGGCGGCCCGGGTGGGCAAGTCCCAGTCGGCGGTGGCCAACAAAATCCGCCTGCTCAACCTGAACCAGTCGGTGCAGGAAGCCGTCATGGACCGGACCCTGTCAGAGCGCCATGCCCGGGCCCTGCTGGCCCTGGATCCGGAACAGCAGGAGAATGCCTTGAAGTACATTACGGAACGGGAACTGAATGTCCGGCAGACGGAAGCGTATGTGGAAAAGATGACCCTGAAGCAGAGCCGGAAAAAACGGCAGAAGACCAGGGGGTATTCCCGGAACATCCGCATCGGCATCAACTCCGTGAACCAGTGCGTGCAGATGATCAAAAACATGGGCATTGATGTGGTCAGTGACATGGAAGAAACAGATACAGACGTCCGGATTGCCATCCGGTTTCCGAAATGAGGGATAGAAGTATGGGAAAAATCATTGCTGTCGCGATGCAGAAAGGCGGCGTGGGCAAAACAACAACCAGTATGAATCTGGCCGCCGGGCTGGCGTATGCCGGCCGCCGGGTGCTGCTTGTGGACCTGGACCCGCAGGGGAATGCCACCCATGGCATCGGCGCGAACAAGGTGGGCTTTGACCGCCAGCACAGTGTCTATGAAGTCCTGGTGACGGATGAGCCGGTCAGCTCGGCTGTGGTGCATCTGCAGATGCCGCCGCTGGATGTGCTCCCCGCGACCATCGACCTGGCCGGGGCGGATGTTGATATGGCATCCTCTTCCTATGAAGTCGGCCGCGAACAGCTGCTCAAGCGCAAACTCAACGCAGTCCGGAGCAATTATGACTACATCATCATCGACTGCCCGCCGGCCCTGAGCCTGCTGAACAACACGGCATTGACCGCGGCAGATTCGGTGCTGATCCCGGTACAGTGTGAATACTACGCGCTGGAAGGCCTGACCCAGCTGCTCAGCACCATCCGCATGGTGCAGAAGCTGTGGAACCCGGCCCTGTCCATCGAAGGCGTACTGCTGACCATGTTTGATGTCCGCACGAAACTGTCGGTGGAAGTCCAGCAGGAAGTCCGTAAATATTTTAAGGAAAAAGTATACCGCTGCTATATTCCGCGCAATGTCCGGCTCTCGGAGGCGCCCAGCAGCGAGATGTCCATATTTGAGTACGATACCCGCTCCGAAGGCGCGAAAGCCTATGCGGCGCTGGTCAAGGAAGTACTGACGCAGAATGAGAAGGGAGGCCGATGATGGCAGAACGGAACAAGAAAGCACTGGGACGGGGGCTCGACTCGATCTTCGGTCAGGACGTCAGCCAGTTCCTCGATGAAATCCAGTCAAACGGCCGGGAAGCGCCGGGCCGCCGGGAGATCGAGGTGGCGGTCAGCGAGATCAGGCCCAATCCCTATCAGCCCCGGAAAGAATTTGATGAGAAAGCCCTGAACGAACTGGCTGATTCCATTAAGCTGCACGGGATCTTCACCCCGCTGCTGGTCCGCAAGAGCGTGCGCGGTTATGAACTGATCACCGGTGAACGGCGCCTGCGGGCAGCCCGGATTGCCGGCCTGACCACGGTGCCGGCGATTTCCGTCGACTTCACCGAGGAACAGATGATGGAAATCTCCATTCTGGAGAATGTCCAGCGTGAAGACCTGAACCCGATTGAAGAAGCCTCCGCCTATGAGAGCCTGATCAGCCGGCTTGGCTACACCCAGGAAAAACTGGCCCAGCGGGTCGGCAAATCCCGGGAATACTGCGCCAACATGCTCAGACTCCTCAAACTGCCGGCCGATGTACAGGATATGGTGACAAGCCGCAGGCTCACCATGGGCCATGTCCGGCCGCTGCTGGCGCTGAAGGATGAAAACGAGATGTATGACGCTGCCCTGCATGTACTGAAAAACAAGATGTCCGTGCGGGAAGTCGAAGCTTACGTCCGTGAACTCAACGGCGGCAAGAAAAAACATGTCCGCCGGGAAAGGGTCAAGGATCCGTGGATCCGGGATCTGGAATACCGGCTGTCCGGCAAGCTCGGCACAAAAGTCGAAGTGACCGGCAAAGCCCTGAGTGTCAGCTACAGCAGCACGGATGATCTGAACCGCATCCTTGAACTGCTCGGCTGCCTGGAAGAACAGGAAAGCTGACCTATTTGTTAAATGCATGAATTATTTCACAAACATGCATATGCTGTTATCGTACAATCATATAAGATTGACGTGGCAGGACCCCGTCTCCGGGTTGTAAAGCATTGCCGGAACGGCTATTATTAATAAATACTGGGAAAGTGCGAATGACTGCGAAGACCTGGAAAATTTACCGGATCCTGCTGGGCCTCTCGATCTGCCTGGCTGCCCTGGACTGGCGGCTGACGGCGGGATATGTCCTGGGGGCTGTCGGCAGTCTGCTGCATCTGAAGCGGGTGGAGCGCTACTGCGACATCGTGCTCGGCCTGAATGACGCATCGGAAAAACAGGCCCGGATCAGCTTTCTCAGCAATTACGTGCTGATGGCGGCGTTTCTGATACTCGCTGCCGTTCTGCCGCAGGTATTCAACCTGTTTACAACAGCCATCGGCCTCTCGGCGGTGAAGATCGCCCTGGTGGCCGAGGCCCTGACTGACAGAAAGGAGGGTGGAAATGGAGCTTAAACTGCAGGCGGATGTGTTTTATATCCTGCTGGTAACCCTGATTATCGTCATGGCGTTACTCATTATTTCCGGCAGGATCAAAAAGGCGGATCCGCTGGCAAAGCCGTCCGGCCTGATTGTGGCAGTACTGACGGGAGTGGAAAAGGTACACCAGACGGTCAGTGAGAATGTCGGCCCGAAGAACGCGGAACTGTTCACGCCGTATATCCTGACCATATCGATTTATATTTTCCTTTCCAACATTATCAGCCTGTTCGGCGTATCATCGCCGACGGCAAACCTCAGTGTTACGCTGACCCTGGCGATCATCACCTGGATCATCACCCAGGTGGCATCGTTCAAGTACAGCGGGGCAAAGGCGTGGTTCCACAGTTTCCTGGAGCCGATCCCGGTGTTCCTGCCGATCAACGTACTGAGCAAGTTCTCTTCGATCATCTCCATGTCGCTGCGTCTTTTCGGCAATATTCTCTGCGGCGGCATCCTGATGACGCTGGTCTATGCCGGCGCGCAGGGACTGTCCAATATGATTGCCGGATGGTTCGGCGCCAACGGCAGTGTATTCAACTTCATGGGCCCGGTCATTGCACCGGCGCTGCATGCTTACTTTGACATCTTTGCCGGCTTCATTCAGACGCTGGTATTCGTTACATTAACCATGGTATTCGTCGGGGTGGAAGTACCGGACGAATTAAAGCAGAAATAAAGGAGGAGCTTTCTATGGATATCGTTAAGGGTTTGATCGCAATTGGTGCAGGCATCGCTGTCTGTGCCGGCATGGGTACCGGCGTCGGTGAAGGTATTGCCGCGGGCCGTGCCATTGAAGCTATGGGCAGGAATCCGGAGATGCTGCCGCAGCTGCGTTCCAACATGATCCTTGGTATTGCACTGTCTGAAACAGCGGCCATCTACGGTCTTCTGATTGCGATTATTCTGATCTTCGTATACTGATCAAGGTGGAAAGATGATTGACATTGATGTATATAACCAGTTAATGCCCAATCCTCTGACCATGGCCGTACAGCTTCTCAGTACATTAGTTATTTTCCTCGTTGTCAGACACTACCTGTGGGCTTCCATCAAGGACTATCTGGCCCGCCGTTCCGACAAGATGCAGGAGGATCTCGATGCCAGCGAGAAAGCCCGGGCTGAAGCCCTGGCTGACCGGGATGTCGCCTCGCAGCAGCTGAAGGAAGCGGCTGTCCGTTCTGAGGAAATCGTGAACGCGGCTGTGAAGGAAGCCAAGACCCAGAAAGACACCATTCTTGCGGAAGCCGGCAAGGAAGCGGATGCCCTGCGCAGGAAAGCGCATGACGACATCGAAGCCGAGCGGCGTGAAATGTACGGTTCCATGAAGAAGGAAATGATCGAAGTGGCCATGGCGGCAGCCGAAAAACTGCTGGAAGACCAGGACGGGGTCAGCCTCGACCGGCAGGCAGTTGATGCTTTTGTAAAGGAAGCGGCAGTCCATGGCGAGTGAGGTCGCTGCCCGCTACGCGGAGGGGCTTTTTGCCCTGGCAAGGGAAAACGGTACTGTCAAGGATAAGAAGGATCAGTGTGACATTCTGCTGAAGCTTTATGACGCAAATCCGGAGCTGATCGGTTTTTTCCGTGCCGCAAAGATCACCGATGAAGAGAAGAAGGACTTTGTGGAGCGGATTTTCGGATCGGTAACGGATCAGGAAATGCGCAACTATATCAAACTGCTGATCGATAAGGCAAGAGAAGGTATTCTGAGGGAATCCCTGAATGAATTTGTCCGTCTGGCGGATGAAGAACTGGGTATCCAGCCGGCTACGGTATGGTCGGCCCGGGCGTTGCCGGAAACGGAAATGCAGCAGCTGAAGAAATCACTGGAAGAAAGGACCGGGAAGGAAATTCATCTGACCAACCGGGTCAATCCCGATCTCATTGCCGGCATCAAGGTAACCGTCGGCAATAATGTGACCGATATGACCATGCGGAGCCGTATCGATCACCTGAAAGAAACACTGCTGAAAGGAGGAGGACAGGCATGAAGGAAATCAGACCGGAAGAGATCAGTGCCCTGATCAAGGAACAGATCAAGAACTACGGCAACAAGATCCAGTCCGATGATGTCGGATACGTCATCAGTGTTGGTGACGGTATTGCCATGGTTCAGGGCATTGACAAGGCGATGTCCTCAGAACTGCTTGATTTCGGCCATGATATTTACGGCATGGTGCTGAACCTGGAAGAAGACCACATCGGTGCGGTTCTTCTGGGTGATGATTCACTGATCAAGGAAGGGGATGAGGTACGCCGGACAGGAAGAGTTGTTGAGGTTCCTGTCGGCGATGCGCTGCTTGGCCGCGTTGTCAATGCGCTGGGTCAGCCGGTAGACGGCAAGGGTCCGGTTGTGACGGACAGGAGCCGGCAGATCGAAAGGGTCGCGCCGGGTGTCATGACCAGACGTTCCGTTTATCAGCCGCTGATGACAGGTCTTAAAATTATTGACTCGATGATTCCGATCGGCAAAGGCCAGCGTGAGCTGATCATCGGTGACCGGGAAACCGGCAAGACGGCCATTGCGATCGATACGATTATTAACCAGAAGGGCAAGAACGTTAACTGCATTTACGTAGCCATCGGCCAGAAGCAGAGCACCGTGGCCAGACTCGTGCAGAAGCTGCGCGAAGCAGGCGCCATGGAATACACCACGATTGTCGAGGAAAGCGCCAGTGCTTCGGCCCCGCTGCAGTACATTGCGCCGTATGCCGGCTGCGCGATGGGTGAGGAATGGATGGAACAGGGCAAGGATGTCCTGATCATCTACGATGACCTGTCCAAGCACGCCGTGGCCTACAGAACAATGTCCCTGCTGCTGCGCCGTCCTCCGGGACGTGAGGCATATCCGGGTGATGTCTTCTACCTGCATTCCAGACTGCTGGAGCGGGCGGCCAAGCTGTCCGATGAACTCGGCGGCGGTTCCCTGACAGCCCTGCCGATCATTGAAACCCAGGCCGGTGACATCTCGGCTTATATCCCGACCAATGTCATTTCCATTACCGACGGTCAGATCTTCCTGCAGACCGAACTGTTCAACAGCGGTGTGCGGCCGGCCGTTGACTCCGGTCTTTCCGTTTCCCGGGTCGGCTCCAATGCCCAGACCAAGGCAATGAAGAAAGTATCCTCCTCGCTCAAGCTGGAACTGGCACAGTACCATGAAATGCTGACGTTTGCCCAGTTCGGTTCGGATCTTGACGCAGCCACAAAGAAGATCATCGATCACGGCGCCAAGCTGACAGAACTGCTCAAGCAGCCGCAGTACCAGCCGATGAGCATGACCGATCAGGTTCTCTCACTGTTTGCGGCCAAGAACGGTTTCCTGGATCAACTGGACGCT
Source organism: Clostridia bacterium (assembly GCA_017433675.1). Taxonomy (GTDB): domain Bacteria; phylum Bacillota; class Clostridia; order Christensenellales; family Aristaeellaceae; genus Aristaeella. Next base: position 16,426 of record JAFRGU010000015.1, on the reverse strand, counting down.
GAAGAGATCGGCAAGTTCGAGAAGTTCATGCACCGTCACTTCCACGAAAACGAAAAAGCCGTGGTTGATGAAATCACGGCGAAGGAAGTGCTTGACGATGATCTGAACGCGAAGCTGCAGGAAGCGATGCAGAAAGCACTCGATCAGTACAACCTGATCAGGGGGGCATAACAGATGGCGCAGTCCAAACAGGCACTGCGTTCCCGTATCAAGTCGGTCAATTCCACCCGCAAGATCACCAAAGCGATGGAAATGATTGCCAATGCGAAACTGTTCCGGCAGCGCAACCGGATGGAAGCCAACCGCGAGTATTCCGGCCGTCTGCAGGAAACAGTTGATGAAATCGTGGCGAAGAACAGCAGGATTGACAGTATCTTCCTGAAGAAGCATGCGGAAAATCCGGCCAGGCTGTCCATTCTGTTCTGCAGTGATCTCGGCCTTTGCGGAGCTTACAACCAGAACATGATGAAACTGGCCAGGGATACGGTCCGCAAGGAAGACCCGATGGTGGTGATCGGAACGAGTCTCTACCAGACGATGAAGGATCTCGGATTCAATGTCATCAACGAGAATCCGATTGAGACAGACAAGCTGACGTTTGACATGCTCAAGGCCTTCATCGATTACGGTACGACCCGGTATCTGAACCAGGATCTCGGAGGGGTGCAGATTCTGTACACCCAGTTCGTCAACACCATGACGTTCAGGCCGTGTACAGATGTGATCCTGCCGTGCACGGTGGACACTGCTGAAGGCACGGCGGAAGAACCGGCAAAGATGCAGGCTGAAACCCTGTTCGAACCGGATGCGGAGACGATCCTCAATTCGCTGATCCCGATGATGCTCAGCAATGTTGCCTACTCCCACTGGATGGAGGCGACCACCGCTGAACAGGGCAGCCGCCGCATGGCCATGAAGACGGCTACGGACAACGCAGATGAGCTCAGTGAAGCACTGCTGCTCGAATACAACAAGGCGAGACAGGCCTCGATTACGCAGGAGATTACCGAGATTGTCGGTGGATCTACCGCTGTATAGAAAGAAGGTACATAACTATGACAGATACAGGAAAGATCGTACAGGTCATCGGACCGGTCGTCGATATCCGGTTTTCTCCGGATCACCTGCCAGCCATCCGGAACGCAATTCATATCAGCGTCGGTGACGGCTATGCCATGACTGTCGAAGTCGCACAGCATATCGGTGATGATATCGTCAGATGCATCGCCATGAGTTCCACGGACGGACTGGTCCGCGGGCTTGACTGCACAGATACCGGCGCCCCGATCAATGTACCGGTCGGCGACGAGGTTCTGGGCCGCATGTTCAACGTGCTGGGCGAACCGATTGACGGTCTGGGACCGGTGGACGCGAAGCTGACCATGCCGATTCACCGGGCGGCCCCGACATTTGAACAGCAGATGACTTCCGCGGAAATTCTGGAAACAGGCATCAAGGTCATTGACCTGCTGTGCCCGTATGCCAAGGGCGGCAAGATCGGTCTGTTCGGCGGCGCGGGTGTCGGCAAGACAGTCCTGATGCAGGAACTGATTCACAACATTGCCATTGAACACGGCGGCCGTTCCGTCGTTGCGGGTGTCGGTGAAAGAACCCGTGAAGGCAATGACATGTACAACGAAATGAAGGAATCCGGCGTTCTGAAGAACACGGTTCTGACCTATGGCCAGATGAATGAGTCCCCGGGCGCCAGAATGCGGGTTGCCCTGTCGGCGCTGACCATGGCCGAATACTTCCGTGATGAGGAACATCAGGACGTGCTGCTGTTCATTGACAACATCTTCCGTTTCACCCAGGCCGGTTCGGAAGTATCCGCGCTGCTTGGGCGTATGCCGAGTGCCGTCGGTTACCAGCCGACCCTGGCAACGGAAATGGGCCAGCTGCAGGAACGCATCACCTCGACCGACAAGGGCTCCATCACTTCCGTCCAGGCAATCTATGTCCCGGCGGATGACCTGACCGACCCGGCACCGGCGACCGCGTTCTCACATCTGGATGCCAAGACCGTCCTGGACCGTTCCATTGCCGCCCTGGGTATCTACCCGGCGGTTGACCCGCTGGCTTCCGGTTCCCGTATGCTGGATCCGCTGGTCCTCGGCGAAGAGCACTACAACGTTGCCCGCCAGGTACAGCAGATTCTGCAGCGGTACAAGGAACTGCAGGATATCATCGCCATCCTGGGTCTGGATGAACTCGGTGAAGAAGACAAGAAGATCGTGGCCCGGGCCAGAAGAATCAGAAACTTCCTGTCCCAGCCGTTCTCGGTCGCTGAACAGTTCTCCGGTATCAAGGGTATCTACGTCCCGGTCAAGGAGACCGTCCGCAGTTTCCAGGAAATTCTGGCCGGCAAGTACGACGATCTGCCGGAGGCTGCGTTCTTAACAGTCGGCACCATTGAGGATGTCGTTAAGAAGGCAGAAACACTCGCATGATGATCGAAGTGCGGATTGTCACACCGCAGGGGATGTACAAGACATTTGAGACCTCCATTCTCAATGTCGACACCATTGACGGACAGCGGGGTATCCTGCCGAACCACGTCCCGGTGGTAACCATGCTCAAGACCGGCGTGCTTAATGTTGTGGAAAACGGCACGGACCGGAATTATTACGCGGTTGACGGCGGCCTGCTGTACTATCGTGACAACAAGGCTGAACTGCTGGTGGATGACATCCTGCACAGCAGTGAAATCGATGTCGAACGCCAGCGGGCGGGCATTGAGAAAGGCAACGAGATGCTCAGAACCATGACCGATGAGGCCGGGGCTGAAGAAATCCGCAAGAGAATCCGCATCCGGGAAAACCGGATAAAAGTCGCCGGAATGAAGTAAACAGGAGAAGTCACCTGGACAGGTGGCTTTTCTTTTTGCAAAAACAGAAAAAAGTGTTGACTCATGCCAGGAAATCACAGATAATATAATTGTATTTTGTAAAATACAATTTGATAAAATATAAAGGAGGATAACAGAAATGATCTATGACTACACCGTTACCACCGGAACCGGCGAAGAACTGAACCTGGCCGCATACAAGGGCAAGGTCATCATGGTTGTCAATACCGCTACCGGCTGCGGCTTTACCCCGCAGTACGAACCGATTGAACAGATGTACCGGGATTATCATGAACAGGGTCTGGAGATTCTGGACATCCCCTGCAATCAGTTCGGCGGCCAGGCTCCGGGTACGGACGAAGAGATCCATGAGTTCTGCACGCTGCACTACAATACAACTTTCCCGCAGATGAAGAAAGCCGATGTCAACGGCGAGAACGAACTGCCGCTGTATACCTATCTGAAAGCTGAAAAGGGCTTTGCGGGATTTGATGCGCATCCGTACAAGGAACTGCTGGAAGGCATGTTCGCCCAGGCTGACCCGGACTGGGACAAGAAGTCTGATATCAAGTGGAACTTCACGAAATTCATTATCGACAGGGAAGGGAACGTTGTCGCCCGCTTTGAACCGACTGCCGATATGAAGGACGTCGAAGCCTGCGTCAAGACACTGCTGTAAGAACAGGATAGAATAAAAAAGAGCCGCTCATCAGAGCGGTTTTCATTTCTTGTATGCCTTTTCAGTTTGCTTTGTTATAATGATTCACTGAAAGAGACAAGAGATGAAAGAAGAGAAAGAAAAAATCAATCTCGGCATGACTTCCCGGGAAATATCCGATTTTTATATGAAACAGATGGAGTATGCCCGGCTGGTAATCAGAACCAGCCGCAGGCACAGGCCGATGCTGGATGATGCGGGGATCACGGAAACGGAAGTCACGATCCTGAATATCATTGACCAGGCCCCGGGAATTACGTCACAGGAAATCGCGCGGGAAACAGCGACAACCAAGGGGGCGGTGGCCCAGATCATCAAATCTCTGGACGGCAAGGGCCTTCTCATCCGGGAGCGGGAAGGCAGGATGATTCACCTGTCTGTTACAGAAAAAGCCCATGAACTGGTCCTGCGGGACCGTCAGGAAGGCTTTGAGTGGCGCCGCCGGACCCGGCAGTTTATCGATGATCTCTCGGCAGAGGATTTCCGGACCTTCATGAAAGTGATGGACCGGATGATTCTGCTGATGCGGGAAGCAGAACCAGAGCAGGAACAGTAAAACCTTACCTAGGCGCAGAAACAGGATAAAACCGCCATTCTGGAGAATATTTACAGACAGGCGGTTTTTGTTTGTTGACGGAACATGCTTGTTCTGCTAACATTCATTCATACGGTTTAGAATCTAAACTGTAATAAGGGGGTACATCATGAGTGATGAATTACGAGCATTTGCGACAAGTCCGCTGCTGTGGATCATTGCCGCGCTCACTGTCAGCATTGTTATCCTGCAGGCGCTCCTGTTCCGCAGAAGAGCAGTTGCCTATACGCGGGAACACGGCATCCTGACAGAAGAAGAAATCAAAACAGTTACAAGAAACGGGGCAATCTCCGCCATCGGCCCGGCACTGGCAGTGTTCATTCTGGCCATTACCATTTCCGGCCTGCTGGGCGGTCCGTTTGTCCTGATGCGGGTCGGCATTATCGGTTCTGCGGATACGGAGCTGCGTACAGCTACCGCAGCAGCCCTGATCTCCGGCAAGACACTCGGTGTGGATCCGATTGACATGTCCACATTCGGCACGATCTTCTTCACCTGCGCCTTCATGTCCTGCGGCTACCTGATCTGGGTTCCGATCATGACAAGGGGTCTGGGCAAGAGCCTGCAGAAGTTCCTGATGCCGGATCCGAATGAAGAACAGACAAAGGCACAGAAGATTGTCGGCGGCCTGCTGATGGTTCTGCCGCTGGCGATGATCGGCCTGATGATCTTCATGTACGCATCCAGCGGTCCGGCTTTCATCCTGGTCATGGCGACTGCCGCCATCCTGAAGGTTGTCCTGGATAAACTGTCCGCCAACGCGCCGGCACTGAAGTCCTGGGCCCTCGGCCTGGCTGTTCTTGTCAGCATGCTGTCGAGCATTGTCTGGAACATGATGTTCTGAGGAAGGAGTGTTTGAAGAAATGAATTACGATGAGTATATTAAAGGTATCCACAAGATCGGTACTGCCTGCATGCTCGGGACAATGGTCATGACCTTTGTACCGGCCATCTATATCTGGGTACACTTCAACTGCTTCCCGGGAATGGCTGTCATTTCCGGCTGTATCGTAGCGATGCTCGGTCAGGAAGCGATGTCCTGGTTCATTGAACCGACCATGTGGTTCCCGATCCTCGGTGTCACCGGTTCCTATATGTCCAGCCTTTCCGGCAACACATCAAGCATGCGTCTGCCGGTTGCCCTGGCCTGCCAGGCTGCCGTCAATGCCGAACGCGGTACAGAGAGGGCTGAAATGGCCGCTACCATCGGCATGGCTTCTTCCGTCTTCCTGAACCTGGGTGTTCTGGCCATTGTTCTGGTATTCGGTGAAGTTATCCTGGCAGTCCTGCCGGACGTCATCAAGGGCACCTTCAACTACGCGGTTGCCGGTGTCATGGGCGCGATGATCCCGATGATCTTCTCGGTATTCATGCCGAAGAAAAAGAAGTGAGGTAAATCATGAAGTATATTGACATGCATTGCGACACGGTCATGCTGGCGTATTTCTTCGATCCGGAGAAGCACAGCATGTATGATCAGCCAAAGACGATGATTGATTTCAAGCGCATGCAGAAGGGCGATGCCCTGGCCCAGTTCTTCGCGGTGTTCCTGCCGCCGCAGGGCGCGTTTGAAATGATGCACATGCCGCCGATCAGCGATGAGGATTATATCCGCATTGCCCGGCAGACAATTCTTGACAACGTGGCTGCCCACGATGACATCATCCGCATGGCATATACTGCCGAAGACATTGAAAAGAACCTGGCGGACGGCCGGATGAGCGCTGTCCTGACCATGGAAGACGGCCGGGCTGTGGACGGCAAGCTGGAAAACATCAAGCGTTTCTATGATGAAGGGTTCCGTGCCTGCTCACTGACCTGGAATGCCTACAACTGCTTCGGGGCACCGAACAGTACCGATCCGAAGATCATGAATGACGGCCTGACGGATTTCGGCAAGGACGGTATCCGCTACATGCAGGAACTGGGCATGCTGGTTGACGTATCACACCTGTCCGACGGCGGTTTCCGGGATGTCGCGGAGATCTGCACAAAGCCGTTTGTGGCTACCCATTCCAATGCCCGGGCAGTCGGTCCGCATCAGCGCAACCTGACAGATGAGCAGATTAAGACACTCGCTGACAAGGGCGGGGTCATGGGTCTGAACTTCTATCCGATGTTCCTGAATCCGGATATGAACAAGGATGAAGCCACGGCTGCCATGATCGCCAGACATGCCAGACATATCGCCGATGTGGGCGGTGTGGATGTTGTCGGCATCGGTACGGACTTCGACGGATTCGAAGGCAAGAACGAAATCATGTCTTCTGACCGAATGCCGCTGCTGGCCGACGCGCTCAAGGCGGAAGGGTTCACGGAAGCGGAAATCGAAAAGATCTACTTCCGGAACGTTCTGCGGGTCATGAAGGACGCCGTCAGGTAAAGCACAAAACAAAAAAAGAACTGTCCGTATGCCAGCGGACAGTTTTTTTGAATCAGACCAATGCGGAGAAATCACGCAGGCAATCTGCGTATGGGCTCTTAACGGACATGGTAAAATATAAAAAACAAAAGAAAGCAGGAACAGAAATGAAAAAAATTGTTGCGATTAACGCCGGCCCGCGTAAAGGGTTCAATACAGATACACTGGTCAGAAAGGCTGCTGACGGGGCAGCTGCGGCCGGAGCCGAAATCATCTGGTTTGATCTGTACAGACTGGAAAAGTTTACCGGATGTATTTCCTGCTTTGCCTGCAAGCTGGAGCCGAATCTGGGCAGATGCGTTGTCCGGGACGGACTGAAGCCGGTACTGGACGCGATCCGGGAGGCTGACGGGCTGATTATCGGTACACCGAATTATCTTGGTGATGTGACCGCCATGTTCCGGGCCCTGTTTGAACGGCTGATCTTCCAGTCACTGACATACCGCCGGGAGGCCAGAAACCGCAATGAGCATCTGATTCCGGTTCTGATGATCATGACCAGCAACGCCCCGGAAGAGTTCTATGCGAAAGCCGGTTATGATGCGATGCTGGAACGGTACAGGGGTTCCCTGAATACCTTTGTCGGTCCGACGGAAATCATGACCTGCACAGATACCCTGCAGGTAAAGGACTACAGCCGCTATAACTGGACTATGTTTGATCCGGAACACAAGCAGAAGCGCCACGATGAAGTCTTCCCGCTGGACTGCGAAAAAGCTTACCGGCTGGGCAATGAACTGCTGAAGTAAAACGGCAGCCGCTCTGTGAAAAATGAGCGGCTTTCATTTATCCGGCACACCATGGCTGTCCATGTTTTTTCTTTGTGCGGGTTTTGTTCCGGCATTTACCCTGTTCATTGTCTTCGGCCCGGCAAAACGGCACTACAGCGGCTTAAAAAAACGGTACGCCGTTGCACAAATACAGTAAATATGGGATAGTCGAAGTATATCTTTTCCTTTTGTCATGACAGAATCTGACAAACAGAATCCTGATCTTTTCAGGCTGACAGGGGATTATCCTGCTGTACCTCCGCAAGAAGTTCACCATTTACCGGTCTGCGGTCTGAGACCTGCACAAGAAAGGACAAAGTATGAAATATATTGACATGCACTGCGACACCGTCATGCTGCTGTACCGCAAAGCTGCGGACAACCGTAACATGTACGAACAGAACGACCTGATGATCGACTTCAGACGCATGCAGGCCGGGGACGCCCTGGCCCAGTGGTTTGCAGTATTCCTGCCGCCGGAAAAGGGAATTGCAGCAAGAAACATTTACCCGGTCGGGGATGATGAAAAATACATCGCGGCTACCCGGAAGATCATCATGGACAATGTTGCGGCCCACGATGATGTGATCCGTATGGCCTGCACGGCAGAGGATATCGAACATAACCTGGCGGATGGCCGCATGAGCGCCGTACTGACCATGGAGGACGGCCGGGCTGTTCTTGGAAAGCTGGAAAATATCAGACGGTTCTATGATATGGGCTTCCGGGCCTGCTCTCTGACCTGGAACGCGCATAACTGCTTCGGGGCGCCGAATTCCAGTGATCCGGAAATCATGAACGAAGGCCTGACTGAATTCGGGAAGGACGGTGTGCGGTATATGCAGGAACTGGGCATGCTGGTGGATGTATCGCATCTGTCAGACGGCGGTTTCCGGGATGTGGCCGATATCTGCACAAAACCGTTTGTCGCGACGCATTCCAATGCCCGCGCACTGTGCCCGCACCAGCGTAACCTGACTGACGAACAGATCAGAATACTGGCAGATGCCGGCGGGGTCACCGGGATGAATTTCTACCCGAGTTTTCTGAATGCGGACATGAGCGCCGGCTATGCTGACGCGGCTGTCATCGCGAAGCATGCCCGGCATATTGTCAATACCGGCGGCATTGCAGTTTGCGGTATAGGCACCGACTTCGACGGGTTTGAGGGGAAGAACGAGATCATGTCCTCCGACCGTATGCCGCTGCTTATTGACGCATTGAAGGCAGAACACTTCACGGAAGATGAAATTGAAAAGATTTTCTGGAAGAATGTCCTGCGTGTCATGCGGGATGCCATCAAGTAATCATGGCAGATACAGTACTGATTACCGGCGGGACATCCGGCATCGGCCTGGAACTGGCCAGACGTTATCTGGCTGACGGCAATAAAGTCATCATCGTCGGCCGGAGTGAACAGAAACTTGTCCGGACAGTCAAAGAAAATCCGGGGCTGATCCCGCTTCTGGCAGATGTCAGCCGGGAAGAAGACCGGGTCCGGCTGTATAAAACAATTGTCCGGGAACACCCGGACGTCAATATCGTCATCAACAATGCCGGCATTCAGGAACGGCTTGATTTTCTGGATATAGACTGGGAGCGCTGCCGGAAGGAGATAGACACAAACTTCACCGCGCCGGTACATCTGTGCGGCCTGTTTGCGCCGTTCCTGCAGGGAAAGGAACACGCAGTCATTGTCAATGTCAGCTCCGGACTGGCATTCTGGCCGCCGGTGAACATGCCTGTTTACGGGGCTGCCAAAGCCGGGCTGCATTCGTTTACGTACGCCCTGCGGGAACAGATGCGGGCACACGGCATAAAAGTTATTGAAATTATCCCGCCGGCTGTCAACACCAATCTGGGTGGACCAGGTGTACATGCCCATGCTGTAAGTGTCGAAAAATTCACTGACAGCGTCTATCCGGATCTGCTGGCCGAAAAGGAAGAGATCGGTTTCCAGTATACGGAGCAGGTTGTGGGGAAAACCAGGCGGGAAATGGAAGCCCGCTGGAGAAAATCCGGAATATAAAAACAGAATCCGTCCGGATTTCCGGACGGATTTGCTTTGCCTGTGCGGCATGAAAAATTGAGGCATTTTCCTGTACCGTTTCCGACATGCCCGGAGGATCCTCACCAATATCGACTCATAAAGACAATATGCCCGGAACCACTTCAGACAGGCATCCGGGTCCTGTGTGTCATGTCAAAAAAACAACGGCAGGCATATGAAAAAACGGATCAAAGAGATTCTGATTGTACCCGGGCTGCCGGTCAGACGGGCTCTGTGTTGTCTTCAGCTGCTGTCCGGGCATCAATCGCGGCGAAGAACTTCTCGGCCCAGGCCCGGTTGACTTCCAGTTCGCTTTCCTTGTACTCTTCCAGCGCGTGGTAGTATTTATCGGCAGTCCGGCTGTAATTCAGGTTGGACAGCACAATCGGTGTATTGACAATATCCCGGCCGATCATGGGCAGGAAGCACATCTGCGTATGGCCGTCCTTGGTCTGGCCGATGTTGAACAGCATGTCCGTGACTTCCGGGTTGGTGGCCTGCTGGCTGGTCAGGTGCACAAGCCGGAGGAGCTCGATTACCCGGTCATCCAGATCATTGTCAAAAATCAGCACTTTTTCCGCCAGTTTCATATCATCGCGGACAATCCGCAGGGTGGCTTCATTGAGATAATCACGGACAATATCGTCCTTCGCGCTGCGCAGGGCGTTTTCCTTTTCCATCTCCTTGACGGCCTGTTTGTAGAATTCATCCGTGGCCGCCAGGGCAATGGTGATGCGGTATGTCGGGTCTGCGTACATCGCGTCATAGACCATGCGGATCTTCTCGCCGCAGTGCGGGCAGTGTTCCGCAAACATGGTGCCGTGGATGACTTTCTTCTTCAGTTTCGGGTCCCGCTTGACGTCGATCCGGTCATAGACCTTGACCGGGAAGACTTTGCCGCACGACGGGCATGTTACTTTTTCGATATCATATCTTGCCATGGCATAACCTCCGTGGAGTCAGTGCATATGATCGATGGTTCCGGTAATCTGGCCGCCGATGATCAGCACAAGACAAATAATAATCAGCGCGGTCACGATCCGGGAAATCACTCTGGCGGTGCCGGAGGCGGGTACCCGGATATGGAGAAACAGCACGAAAATGATATAAGCCGACAGGACCAGCGTGTAAGCCCAGTCCACCCCGATCCACGGATTGCCGAAGCCGATGCCGTAGCCGCTGTTGAGCATCAGGAAAAACATTGCCGGCAGAACCCCGCATAATGTGGCGATCAGCGAGATGATTTTGCCTTTCTTTTTTATCGCGCAGACAATGCTGATGATGATCGGCGCCAGAGGAATCAATAAGTAAAGGATATCCATGGTCAGACTCATTATATCGCAATCTGCCGGAACAGGCCCGCACTTCAGAAAGATCCGGCCGGGCCAGGGAAAAAGAAAACGGGATGACTCCCGTTTTACTGTTATTACCCGGGTAATTATTCCTGGCTGTAACCCCGCAGGAAGTCGCCGATATCCCGGATGGCTTTGCGGAGTTCATCCGGTTCCGGCAGGAGGATGAGCCGGAAATGATCCGGATCCGGCCAGCCGAAGCCGGTGCCGTTGACGATCAGGATATGCTTGCTTTCGAGCAGATCGAAGGCGAGCTGGATATCATCCTTGACCTTGATGCGGTCGGAAACTTTCGGGAACAGGTAGAACGCCGCCATTGGGGCATTGTATTCAATCAGGCCTTCCGCCTGCAGCTTGTCCAGTTCCTCAATGGCCACCTTACGCTGTTCATAGAGACGCCCGCCCGGGGAAATCATCTCAATCGTGCTTTCCGGATCGTTCATCGCTGCCGGAATGACCAGCTGGGTCAGGGCATTGCCGCACAGCCGCATCGCCGCCAGCTTGAACATGTTGCGGTTGAGTTCGGCAGTCAGGTCACGCGGACCGCTGATGACAGCCCAGCCGCAGCGGAAACCGCAGATAATATGCGACTTGGACAGGCCGTTGGTTGTAATGACCGGGAGGTCCGGGGCCAGCTTTGCGGTGGATTCGAACGGGACATTGTCAAAGATCAGCCGGTCATAGATTTCATCGGAGATGATCAGCAGTTCATGCTTTCTCGCGAAATCGATGACTTTCTGCACCGCGGCCGGCGGATAGACCTGGCCGGTCGGGTTATTCGGGTTGATCAGCAGCACAGCCCTGGTCTTCGGCGTGAGCTTCTTCTCCATGTCTTCCACATCCGGCACCCAGCCGTTCTTTTCATCACAGTGATAGAATACCGGCTTGGCCATGGCCAGATAGACAGCGTTGGTCCAAAGGCTGTAATACGGCAGCGGGAGCAGCATTTCATCACCGGCAGACAGGATGCACGTGCAGATCATCGAAGCCAGTTCACTGATGCCGTTGCCGATGTATACATCATCTTCCGTCAGGCCCTGGATGCCGCGGGATTCATGGTAGGCAATGATAGCCTGGCGGGCATCGTCCATGCCGCGGGGATCACAGTATGCGACAGCCTTATCGGCGTTGTTCAGCAGGGCATTTCTGACACTGTCAGGCATGCCGAAGCCGAAAGTGGCCGGGTTGCCGGTATTCAGTCTGGTGATATGGATGCCTTGTTTGATCATTTCCAGGGATTTCTCATAAACACGGCCGCGGATATCACTGCGGATCAGCTGCATTTTGTCGGAACTTCCGATTGGTTTCATATTCAGTCTCCTGTTCTGCTGAAGAGATTCAGCATTTAATTAAATCATAGCGTATTTTACTATTGAGGACATCATAAAGTTACTGATAAATCATATGAAAGGTTTATAATGACAGCATTATGAAAAAGGAATCATACGCTGATACGGCCATGGAACTGCTGCGCTTCAGCATCCCGATGATTCTGGGAGCGGTTTTTCAACAGATGTTCAGCTGGGCCGACGCATTGATTGTGGGCAATTTTGCCGGCGAGCAGGCGCTGGCGGCGATCGGGACCACAACCAGCTGTGTCACACTCCTGATGGATCTGATCCTGGGGGCGGCGGCCGGCATTACGATTCTGGCAGCCCGGTTCAGCGGGGCCGGGGAACGGGAGAAGATCCGCCGGCTGACAGTGACCTTTCTGCGGCTGATCCCGTTCGGGGCAGGCATTGCCGCTGTGATCGGGATTCTGTCTGCCGGGGCATTGATGCGTCTGCTGGCCACCCCGGCAGAGATTCTTTCACAGGCCGTGCTGTACCTGCGCTGGATGTATGCCGGTACAGTATTCCTTGCGGTATATAACACCCTGGCGGCAATTCTGCGCGGACTGGGCAACAGCCGGGCGCCGTTTCTGGCTGTGACCGCTGCCGGGACCGCGAATGTCATCCTGGATTATCTGCTGGTGGCCGGGCTGCATCTGGGTATCGGCGGGGCAGCTGCCGCGACCGTGGCAACCCAGGCCATGATGGCTGTTTTCCTGCTGGTTTATACCTGGCGAAATGAAAATGATCTGCTCAGTGATCTGCAGAAAGAAAAACCGGATCGGCAGATGTTCCGGGAAGGGATGCATTATGCCCTGCCGCTGATGATTCAGGGAACGGCCGCTTCTGTCGGTAAAGTCGTTCTGACCGGGTTCCGCAACGGCTTCGGCATTGCGGTGATCGCGGCAGTATCGACGGCTTACCGGGTGGATACCGTACTGATTTCACCGGTCCGCAGTCTCGGCGCGGCGGTGGCGGCGCGGGTGTCGGCGAAGCTGGGGGCCGGCCGGGAGGACAAAGCCCGGCAGATGTTCGGGGCCGGACTGGTCATGGGTATGGCCTTTGCGGCGGTCATGACGGGGTTTGTGATGGTCTTCGGCAGTCCGCTGATCGGTATCTTCGGCGTGTCGGATGAAGTCCGGCTGCTGGGTTCGCAGTTTTTCCGCCATCTCGGGCAGTTCTATATCATCTGTGCTGTCATGGAAGTGATGCATGGTTACCTGCAGGGCCGGGGTATGGTGCGGTTCGCGGCTGCCAACCTGCTCTTCCAGCTGGGCGTGCGCATTGTGCTGTCCTACAGGCTGAAGAATCTGCTCGGCTGGCCGGTGATCGCCTATGCCGAAGGGTTCTCGTGGTGTGCGGCCGTGCTGTCCGCCGCGGCATGCATATACCTGCACCGGAAGACAATCAGGGAATAAAAAAGGGATCGCAGAGATCCCTTTCTGTTTATCTGTCGGACAGAGCGGCGATTTCTCCGGCGGCGATGTCGCTGTATGTCCGGGCATAGTCATACTGAGCCTGGGCATAGTCGCCGAATTCCACGCCAAGCTTCCGCTTGTACTCACACCAGTTGCTCCAGAGCAGGCCGCAGGCCGCAATGTAGCAGTAAATCTTGGCCCTGGTCTCCGGCGGGCACTGGTCGTTGAAGTACAGATCAATCACCCGGTCGATCCGGGTCCGGTCATACTCGCTGTAGATACAGAACATGGCAATGTCCACATGGGGGTCCTGCATGCCGGCATATTCCCAGTCGGTCAGCTGCAGGCCTTCCTCACCCTTATGCGAATAGAACAGGAAGTTGTCCGGCACCGCGTCAATGTGGGTCAGGCATAAAGGACTCTGGTGGGCCATGACAAAGTCATGCAGGCGCAGCACTTTTTCCTTGGTCTTTGCGTAATCAGAATACCCGGAAGGCTGCCCGCACAGGGATTCATAGTAATTGATATGATCCAGGATACGGAATTCATGCCCGACTTTCAGGTCCATTTCATGGAAGCGGCGCATCAGGCGGATGGCGGCTTTGACGTCTTCTTTCCGGTATGGATCACAGTTGCGGACGTTGTTCAGGAAACGGGTGACTTTCAGCCCGTTTTCCGGGTTCATGTAAACAACATCATCACAGAGGCCGGTGCCGCGGATCACATCATAGACTTCCGCTTCCTGCCGGCGGTCGATCAGATTCTCGGTGCCTTCGCCCGGAATCCGGAGAATATACTTTTCCCCTTTGCACGTAAACAGGAAGGAGCGGTTGGTCATGCCGTGGGTCATCGGGGAGAAATCGGACAGGTCCCCAAGCTTGGCGCCCAGGGCTTCGGCAATAATATACAGTTCGCGGGCGTGAATGGCCTCGAAAATCTGTTCCTGGATGCTGTAAAGGGATTCGGACTTGCCCGGTGACAGCAGCAGTTCCACAGATTCCTTGCAGGCCGGTGAGCCGACATACACGAGGATATCATTGGCGTGCAGATGGGTGTAGGGACCGGGGGATACCATGACGTCCTGTCCGCGTTTGATGGCCACAATCGTTGCGCCGGTGCACTGCCAGAAGCGCAGTTCGCCGATGGTCATGCCGATCTTGTCGGAATCAGCCGGAACCCGGACTTCATAATTCGGCAGGGCCTGGTCACCGGGCAGCGGGGAAGCGCTGGCAGCGACGAGCTGGGAGCTGATCTCGACCATCTCCCGGCCGAGTTCGGTATACTGCCGGTACAGTTCACCGAGACGGTTGCTCAGCGACATCTGGTTCTGCCGGATCTGGATGGTCTGCAGATAATCATGGGCCTGATCGGCGGACAGCACATAAGTGCCCCGGCTTTCACGGATCTGTACGATATGCATGTCGGCCAGCAGACTGAGCGCTTTCCTGATCGTTTCCGGGGAAACACCGAACGAAGAGGAAAGAACCGACATCCCGGGCAGGCGCTTCCCTTCCGGAAGTTCACCGCGGGCAATTTCAGCGGCGATCAGCGCCGCAATGCGCATATACTGTGGCAGTTTTCTGTTTTCCATCGCTATTCCTCTCTTCCGGATGTAATCAAAACGAATCTGCAGGCGGCAGACAGCATATATAAAATGGTCATGAACCGGAAGAAACCTGCAGATATTATAACATGCCTGCATATAGAGGGGAGAAACGGGACTTTTTATAGGGGAATTAAAAATCGTTATAAAGAAAACAGGCAGTACGCCTGTTTTCAGAGATTACTGTTTCAGCATGGCGAGCAGTTCATCGCCATGGCGGATCTCATCATCCCGGATCATCTCGATTTCCGGGAAGTGCGGACAGAGGTGTTCGCAGGCCTTGGCCGCGGCGTATTCCGCGGTGGCCAGGGTGCCGAAGGTGCCGGTCTGGCCGAGGAGCCGGTAACCGGTACAGACCACGGTTGACCGGGTATCGCGGGCCGTCAGTTCGGTGCGGGTCAGGTGGTAGTAGATTGTGGCATGATCTGCCTCATCCTTCGCGAAGCCGCGCAGTTTTTCGGCTGTGTCCGGATCGCTGACCAGGTCAGCCAGCGCGTTGTACATCAATGCTGAATCCAGCTCGGCCTGCTGGGCTTTCAGCAGTTCTTCGTGATAGAACTCCAGCGCGGTGGTATCCTCCGGCACCGGCCGGTTCCACTGGCTGACTTTATAGGCGGCGTAGGCACCCGCAGTCAGGACGGCGCCCAGCAGAAGGTCCCTGCCGCTGCTGTTTTTTCTTTTTCCCATCGTTTTACTCCTGTTCTTTCTCATCCACGATGATCGTGACTTTGTAGGCCGGCGATATGGAACTGACGACCGGCTGGTAGAGTTCATAGGCAGACAGGCGGGCAAAGCGTACCGCTTTCTCGAAGCAGTCATCCTCATTCAGACGGGAAGTCAGTTTGATGATTGCGGCATTCTCAAATGTCTGGATTTCTTCCGCAGTCATCTTGATTTCCCCGAAGGCCAGCCAGCCGCGCTTTGTATCACCGATGACGGTCTTTTCCGGATTGAACACGACGCTGTGCAGCTCCGGATACGGCACATGGATCACAACGGTGTACAGGTCCTCATCAAACAGGATGGAATCCCGGGTGACTTTGGACAGGTCGATTGTATATTCCCCGGTGCCGTAAATGGTTTCGATCAGGCTTTTGGAAGTGATGTCCCAGTTGAACAGGCCGGCCTGGGTGATGATCGCCGGGACGGATACTTCCTTCTCGTCCACGATCAGCAGCTCCTGCCGCTGTGACGCGCCCAGCACCGCGTCCTCGAAGTCGGCGGCCTTGAAGCAGAAGATGCCGTTGTTTTCCAGGGTGACCTCGTGGTATTCCTGCGGGGTGATCTCCGGGGCTTTCGGCCGGATCGTATCATAGATG
>JAFRGU010000091.1 GCA_017433675.1 Clostridia bacterium | reverse complement strand
GATAATCTCCCGCAGGATCTCATACAGTCCCAGGATATACCGGTGATGGAACTCCTTCATCCGTTCCGCCGGCAGCTCCGCGCTGCCCACCATGTTGATGTTCCGGTTCATGTCCCATTTCACGTAGTCCACCTGCCCCCGCTCGAAAGCGGCGCAGATGCTGTCGATCAGGTATTCCCGGACGTCCTTTCTTGTCAGGTCCAGGATCAGCTGATGCCGGTTCTCGATGCGAATCCGGTTTCCGGCGTGGATGCACCAGTCCGGATGCGCCCTGTATAGATCGCTGTCCGGCGATATCATCTCCGGTTCGACCCACAGGCCGAATTTCATCCCCAGGCCATGGATTTTCTGGGACAGCCCCTGCAGTCCGTCCGGCAGCTTCCGCCGGTCTTCTGTCCAGTCACCCAGGCTGCAGTTGTCGCTGTCCCGCTTTCCGAACCATCCGTCGTCCAGCACGAACAGGTCAATCCCCTGGTCCCTGGCGCATTCCGCAATGCTGACCAGCTTTTCTTCGTTGAAGTCAAAGTAGGTTGCTTCCCAGTTGTTGATCAGGATCGGCCGCTTGCTCTTCGCCCATGGTCCGCTTACGATGTGCTCCCGCACCAGCTGATGATATCCCTGGCTCAGCCCGTTCAGTCCTTCATCGCTCCATCCGAGGTAGGCTTCCGGCGTCTGGAAGCTGTCTCCGCTCTCCAGTTTCCATGCGAAGTCGAAGGTCTGGATTCCCATCATCATCCGGCATCCGGCGTACTGATCTCCCTGTACGATAGCCTGGAAACTCCCGCTGTAGCACAGCGCCATCGCGTATACCTGCCCCTTGTTCTCGTCCGTCCCCGGCTCCATCAGCGCAATGAAGGGGCTGGTCTGCAGGCTGCTCGCCCCGCGGACCGTGCTTGTGCCCTGATCCCCCTGGACCACCGGCCGGATGCTGATTCCCCGCTCCCGGGCCCATGCCCCGCTGAGCGTCAGCATATTGTACTGCCTGTCCTCGAAGTCCACGCTCGCGCTGAAAGCCTTCTCGATCGTTGCCGGCGTCTTTCCCCGGTTTGTGATCAGAGCGTTCCGGCCGATGATGTCCATGTCAGCCCAGATTGTGTATCGCAGCTCGACCTCGATCCCGTTCTCCGGATCCCGCAGCGTGATGATCAGCGTCTCCGCGCCTTCTCCCCGCGCTGATGTCAGACCTGCCAGTTCCGGCTTGCCGCTGATGATTTCATGCCCCGCGTACTGAAGATCCAGCGCCGTCGTCCCGTCCGCCTGCCGGATGTGGATCATCCCCTCGCGCATGTCGCCCGTCCCGAAAACCGGGCATTCCTGGGGCAGCCGGTCCAGCGGCGTTTCGTGCAGCGAGAAGGGCGTGTTCTCCGGCATCCCGGGCGTCCATCCGATCCGGTTCACGATATCGTCCTCAATGTGCCTGATGGCCTTCCCCCAGTAAAGATGCAGCGGATATTTTCCCGCCGCCAGCTGAATCATATAGCTGACCCGCCCGTTGCTCAGGTGGAACCGTCCTTCTTTCTGGTCATAACAAATCATTTTCATTTCTGTTTGCTCCTCCCGGTTTGTTTTCTTTCTCTGAGTATATCATAGCCCCGCGGAAAAGAAAACCCTCGCTGGCCGGACATTTTTTATACTGATCCGACCTTTTCCCGGTTGACCTCGGGCCTGTTCCCGTGTTATTCTTTTAATGGCCTTAAACAGCGTTTTTTCACGCCGTCTTTGCGCCCCGATGTAATTGTTTGAAGGAGGATTTTTTAATGACGATTACGAAAAAGCAGCCTGCTCCCGCACTGGAGATTGCCCTGGATGGCCGTCTGGACACCATGACTGCTCCGGAGTTGGAGGCGGAGCTGAAGGCTTCCCTGCCCGCTGCGGATACGCTGGTGCTGGATTTCTCCGGTCTGGATTATATCTCTTCCGCCGGTCTCCGCGTGCTCCTCTCCGCCCATAAGATCATGGCTCCGAAGGGCGGCATGACGATTACCCATGTCAATGAGATCGTGCAGGAAGTCTTTGATGTCACTGGTTTTGCCGATATCCTGACCATTGAAT
>JAFRGU010000090.1 GCA_017433675.1 Clostridia bacterium | reverse complement strand
CTGCTGCTGGTCCTGACGGGCTCCGCGGCTTCCGCCGATACCATATTCAGTTTTTCCGATGAAAAGGTTGCCAGCCGGAAAGCCCTCGAGGTCTTTCGCCTCTGTGCCTTTTATCCGGAATACGGCTCCGGGGAGGAAGAGCCTCTTTCCCGCTGGGAAGAGGAGATCCGGATCTGGGCCGGAGGCGCTCCGTCCCGGGAAGATCTGCAGGGGCTGGATGCCTTTCTGGCGGAGCTCCCAGAACGGGTGCCCGGTCTGCCCCCCATCCGCCGCGTTCGCCAGGACACCGGCGCGGCGATCCGGCTCTGGTTTGTGCCGGAGTATATGCTCCCCTACTATCTGGAAGAGTATGTGGACGGAAACAAAGGCTTCTTCCAGTATAAACGGACAAATAACCGGATTACTTCAGCCCGGATCGGGATCGCTGCCGATTCCACGGAGCAGGAGGAACGGAACCACCTGATCCTGGAAGAGCTGGTGGGCGCCCTGGGGCTCCCCGGAGACCATACGGTGTATGCCGACAGTATCCTCTACGATGGCTGGACCGTAACCCAGTCCCTCAGCGAAGTCGACTGGCGCATGCTGAACTTCCTTTATTCCTCCGCGGTTTCCCCCGGCATGTCCTGGTCCCAGGCCCAGCAGGCCCTCCACCAGGCGCTCGGGCTGTGACCGTTCCCCATCCGTCACCGGGAGGCCCTGCCCTTGAAAAAATGGATCAACCGTTTCCACCGGGATCTGCTCCGCCCTCTGATCTATAAGATCTTTACCCGGGGAATTCTTGCCCTTTTCGCGGCGCAGCTGGTGCATTTCTTTGTGCCTGCGGGCTGGCCCCTTTCAAGCTTCTCAAATCTGGCCCTGCTCCTGGGCGGACTCTTTCTCCTTTTCACAGTGCTGGCATGGCTCCGGATGGACGGGCTGAATCTTCCGCAGCTGAAGCTTCCCCGGATGAAGAGAAAGGATCCTCCGTTTCTGACCGGGGATCTGGCGGACCATCTGGATGATGATCTGGTCTCTTTTGATGATCTGGATGCGGAGGATCAGGCGTTCTGCGTTTTCCTGGCCGATGCGCTGCTGGCGCTTCTCTGTCTGGGACTAGCCCTGGTTCTATAGCGGCTTCCTGCATTTCCCCGCCGATGTTCGCCCCGCAGTCCTCTGTCCGGGACTGGCCCTGGTTCTATAGCGGCTTTCTGCATTTCCCCGCCGATGTTCGGCCGGCCGTTTCTGTCCGGGACTGACCCTGGTTCTATGGCGGCTTTCTGCATTTCCCCGGCCGATGTTCGGCTGGCCGTCATTCTGTCCGGGACTGACCCCGGTTCTATAGCGGCTTTCTGCATTTCCCCGCCGATGTTTGCCCCGCCCCCCTCTGTCTGGGCCGGCTGCGATCTGATCGCGAAACGGACGGTTTTCAGGCGGAATTGAAAAATCCCCTTGCCCTGAGCGGGCAAAGGGATTTTTTCATGGATATCAGATCCCGATTTCCTTCCGGTATCCATCCAGCTCCCGTTCGTTTCCGTAAACGAAGTGATCCGGCAAAATCTCGTTCCAGACGGGTTTATCCGTTTCATAGTGATGCACGGAAGGATCATAGACCAGCAGTTTTTTCGCCCGCTCCACATACGGGTTGGGATTCGGCACCGCAGACAGCAGCGCTTTTGTATACGGATGCAGCGGATGGGCGAAAAGCTCCTCCGCCTCCGCCAGCTCGACGATCCGTCCCTTGTGGATCACGGCAATCCGGTCGGAGATAAACCGCACCACGGACAGATCATGGGCAATGAACAGATAGGTCAGGCCCCGGCTCTTTTTGAGGTCGTTCAGCAGGTTCAGCACCTGTGCCCGGATCGAAACATCCAGCGCCGAGATCGGTTCGTCCGCCACAATAAACTGGGGTTCCATGATCAGGCTGCGGGCGATGCCGATGCGTTGGCGCTGACCACCGGAGAATTCATGCGGGAACCGGCTCGAGAATTCCGGCAGCAGGCCGACTTCCTGCAGCGCTTTCTGCACCTTGTCCTGCCGGTCCCGGTCATCCTTATACAGGTGATAGTTGATCAGGCCCTCGGAGATAATGTAATCCACCTTGGCCCGTTCGTTCAGGGAGGCCATGGGATCCTGGAAGATCATCTGCATGGAACGGATCACCTTGGTGTCCATCTCCCGGCTGATCTTTCCGCTGACGCGCTCACCCTGGAACAGGACCTCCCCCTTGGTAATGGGATTGATCCGGACGATGGCGCGGCCGATGGTGGTTTTTCCGGATCCGCTTTCGCCGACCAGGGAGAATGTTTCCCCCTTGTAGATTTCGAAGTTAACGTCATCCACCGCAACGAATTTGTGCCGTCCCGACCCGAAGGTGACCTGCAGGTCCCTGACCTGGATCAGGGCTTCCCGGTTCGGATCCTGATGCGGATGCCGGGTATTCGGATCCGTACCCTTGTTCTCTTTCTGTTCCGCCAGCCGGAGAATCGCCTTTGGCTGTTCCACCTGAGGAGCCCGGGGATCCTGCAGCCAGGATTTCACCATATGCGTCGCCGTCACTTCATACATCGGCGGTTCCTCAAGGAAGTCGATGTTCAGCGCCTTCCGGTTCCGGGGGGCAAAGGCGTCGCCCTGAATCTTGTTGAACAGGTTCGGCGGAGTGCCGTCGATGGCCGGCAGCTTTTCACCCTTGACGCCCAGCTGGGGCAGCGCGGAAAGCAGCGCCCAGGTATAGGGGTGCAGCGGATCGAAGAAGACCTCGTTCGCCATTCCGATCTCGATGATCTGTCCGCCGTACATCACCGCCACCCGGTCCGCCACATTGGCCACAACACCCAGGTCGTGGGTGATGTAAATGATGGTCATATTCTGTTCCTTCTGCAGGCGGCGGATCAGGTCCAGAATCTGCGCCTGGATGGTTACGTCCAGGGCGGTTGTCGGTTCGTCGCAGATCAGGATCTGAGGCCGGCAGGCCACGGCGATGGCAATCACGACCCGCTGGCGCATGCCGCCGGAAAACTCGTGCGGATACTGCCGGTACCGCCGCTCCGGGTCCGGAATGCCGACGGCGTCCAGAATGCGCAGCGTCTCCTGCTTCGCTTCCTTGCCCTTCAGTCTCTGATGCAGTTCAACGCTTTCCTGGATCTGGTATCCGATGGTCTTCAGCGGATTCAGGCTGGTCATGGGATCCTGGGTCACCATGGCGATTTTTTTACCCCGGATTTTCAGCCATTCCTTTTCGCTCAGCTGGGTCAGGTCCTGCCCGTCATACATGATGGAGCCATGGGTGATGGATCCGTTCTTGTCCAGCATGCCCACAAAGCATTTGGTGAATACGCTCTTCCCGGATCCGGACTCGCCCACGATGGCCAGGGTTTCCCCTTCATACAGGTCCAGAGATGTCCGGCGGATGGCCGTCAGCCTGTTTCCGCGGAGGGAGAAGGTCACCTCCACGTCCTGGGCGGAGAGCAGCGGCTCCTGGCTCAGAATCTTCTGGGCTTTTTCCTCAAAATCTGTATTGTTCTGCATCTGCAGGATGTGTTCCCGCATATGGACGCTGATCTTCTCACTGGTTCTTTCGGTGGAATTGCTCATCTTCTTCACCTCCCCTTACACATGGTTCCGGGGATCGCATGCGTCGGAGAAGGCGTTCCCCACCAGATAGAAGGTAATGGTAATGATGCTGACGATCGCCGCCGGGAACCACAGGGTATAGCTGGCCCGCGGGAAAACGGCCCGGGCGGAAGCCAGCAGGTTGCCCAGGGAGGGCATCATGATATCCATCAGTCCGAGATAGGTCAGAGTGGTTTCATAGGCGATGGTTCCCGGAATGGCCAGGGCCAGCCGCAGGATGATGACGCTGACCAGATAGGGGAAGATGTTCCGGAACAGGATCCGGTGCAGCTTGGTGCCCAGGCAGCGGGAGGCCAGGTTATACTCCCGGTCCCGGTACATGAATACCAGATTCCGCACATTCCGGGCGGTGGCCAGCCAGCCGAATCCCACCATGGCAATGCCCATGGTCAGCATGTTCTTACCCACCATCAGGGCGATCAGGGTCATATAGATGATGGTGGGGATATTATCGATCAGATTGTACAGCTCCGTAAAGAACCGGTCCAGCTTCCGCACATAGCCCCAGACCAGTCCGATGATCACGCCCAGGGTAATCTGCCCGACCGAAACCAGTACAGCCAGCAGGATCGACGCCCGGGTGGCGTACCACACCTGCGCCCAGTAATCCTGGCCGATGGCGTTGGTTCCGAACCAGTATTCGCCATTCGGCGGAATATAGCTCTTCCCCTGGGGATCCGGCGCCATATAGATATCATATCTGCCGATGGCGCTGGCCACGAAAGTGAAGATGAACAGCAGGATAAACATGCACGCCATGATTACGGCGGCCTTGTTCTTCAGAAAATTCTGCCATACGCTCTTCCAGTAGGAGTAGTTGGAATAGCCGATTTTTTCGGCGTCCTGGGCGTGGTATTCCGCAAATTCAAAAAGCTGCTTTTCCGGCATGGTGTGGCGGGATTTGGGATATTCCCGTCCCATGGGTCGCTCCTGATGGGGTTCCGTATCCACCGCGCTGGTCTTGACATGCAGATTCACCACCGGTGCTTCCATCTCCTGCACCGTTTTCTGCTTCTGATTCTGCTTCCTGCTCATCAGCGCACATCCCCCTTTCCGGTCAGCTTGATTCTGGGATCAATAATCGTCATCAGCAGGTCCCCCAGGAAAACACCCAGGATACCCATCGTCGCATACAGCAGCACGATTCCCTGTACCAGATTCAGGTCATACCGGCTGATTGCGTTGGTCAGTTCAGGCCCCATGCCCGGGACCGCGAAAAACCGCTCTACCAGCAGGGATCCGCCCACCGTCAGCAGGATGGAATAGGGCAGATACTGCGCCAGCGGCACAAAAGCGTTTTTCAGCACATGCCGGAACATCACCTTCCGGTCGCTCAGGCCCTTCAGCTTCGCCAGCCGGATATAGTCCTTGTTCAGCTCGTCCACCATATACCGGCGGGTCCACAGCATGTATCCGGCCGTGGATCCGATGCTCAGGCACACCACCGGCAGCACCATGGTTCTCCACGGCTCCGCGGCTGTCGCGTCATACCGCATGGGAAGTCCGAAGATGGAAGCGCCGGCAATCATGATGATGGTGTAGATCACCAGGTGCGGTACAGCGTTCACCAGCACCGTGTAGCCGGTTCCGACATGGTCAAACAGCCCGTCCTTGTACCGCGCCTGCAGCACGCCCAGCACCACGCCCAGCACCAGGGAGATCGCCAGGGAAACCAGGCCGATGCTCATGGAAACGGACATCTTTACAGCGATCACATCCGTGACGTACTGGCCTTTTTCCAGCCGGATGCTTTTCCCCAGGTTGAAGCACAGCCTGGGCCGGTAGCCTTCCTTCAGTTCGCCGAAGGCATTCTCCCGGTCCCCCAGCCACTGCCAGAGAGAGACCGGAACAATGGACTTGACTTCCTTCCCCTTCGCGTTGAATACCCGCATTTCGAACATGCTGGAGAAAAAGTCTCCCAGCTGAACCAGCACCGGCCGGTCCACATATCCCGTGCCCTGATTCGGGTTGGTGGAATAGGTCATGCAGTCCGGGCAGGCGCTTCCGTCCTCCAGCAGTCCGTTCCCGTGGCATCTGGAACAGATATCCATGATGCCCTGGGCTTCCAGCTTGGAATACTTCTGCTGATCCGTAAACTTCATCAGCTCATCTTCTGTAAAGAAATATTCCTTGGGCATCATCCGCATCAGAACAAAAACGACGCAGACCACGAGCAGTACGGTCAGCAGCGACTGGAACAGCCGTTTGAGAATGTACTTAACCAAATTGCCAGCCTCCTTCACGGCATATGTTTCCGGGGCAGTTTTGGCGGGACCGGTTCACGGGAGGATCCCGGGTTCCGAATTCCGATCCAAAGCGAAAACAGGAGCCGGAGGTTTTCCGCCTTGGATCGGAGTTCACGTTTTTTCTTCCGGGGATCCCCGGATCCCCGGTCCGGAAGAAAAACTTCCGGGGCAGTCATTGTGGCTGCCCCGGAAGGTCAAGCTTTACGCTTTGTTGGTTTCCGGTTGCACCGGGGATAATACCTGTCTCAGCGGATTACTGCGCGGCATACGCTTCCGCGTTGGCAGCCATCTGCTCGGTGGTGTAGGCTTCCGTGCTGGTCTCCCAGTCCACGTAGCGGTAAGCCTGCATGCCGTACATGCTGTACACCTTGGTGTAGTTGTTGATCTTGGTCAGTTCCCAGCCGATTTCATAGCTGCAGGGAATCACCAGCGCATGGTTCAGGAAGCAGGCTTCCGCCTTGGCAAAGGCAGCGTAGCGGGCATCCAGATCGCCGGTGATCGCCTTGGCTTCGGTCACCAGTCCGGTGAACTCCTGATAGGCCGCGACCAGATCGGGGTCATCGTTCTCGTTGCAGTGGCTGTATGCGTTGGAATAATACGCCTGAGGATCATTGTAGGTCTCCTGGCCCAGGAAGTTGATCGGATCGGCGAAGTCAGCGCCCCAGCCGTTGATGTAGAAGGAGGCCTTCCGGGGAGTCCGGACTTCCGGCGCAAGGCTGGTGTAGGTCTTGGTGACCAGCTTCACATAGTCATCGCCCAGGCACTCGCTGAAGATGTTCTCCAGCACCTTCGCGGTCTCCGCCGCTGTGGTGGAGGCGCCGCTGATGTAGTAGTCCACTTCCACGGGGAAGGTGACGCCCTTGGCGGTCAGCTCTTCCATGGCCTTGGCCTTGCATTCGGCCGCCAGCTCCTTGTTCAGGCGGGCGTAATTCTCAGTGCTGTACTGCAGGCCCAGTTCGTCGCGGACCAGCTGTGTATAGTCGGTGCCGTTGGAGGTGAAGGCCACGCCGTTGCCGGTATAGCAGAAGTTCTGGCAGCTCAGGGGATTGATGGCGTTGGTCCGGGCGAAATAGCCGGTCAGATCCAGTCCGTAGTACCAGCTCTTCCGGAAGTTCTCGTTGGCCACGGCCGTATTCCAGTTCACGTCCGGAGTCTCGCCGTCTTCGAGATTCTTGGCATATACCAGGTGCATCTGGTAGGAATACTTGGTGGGCCGGCTTTCAACCAGGTTCGCCTTGTACTCGGCATCCGCCTTCTCGTTGTAGATATCCTGCAGCGTCGCGGTATCCAGGGGGGTCACATGGTCCAGCTGGCCTTCCTTGAACAGCTGATAGGCCGTCGCAGGAGATTCCACCATCTTGATGGTCACCTTGTCGAAGCGCTTGCAGTTGGCGTCATTCCAGTAGTTGGGGGCCTTCTCCAGCACCTTCTGGTTCTGGAATTCATAGTAGGTCACCACATAGGCACCGGAATACCACATGTCTTCCCAGGTGATGTCGCGGTATCCGTCCACGCCGACTTCCTCGATCAGCTCGGCGCTCAGGGGATACAGGCAGTTGTAGGTCGCCACGGAGGGGAAGTAGGGCAGCGTATCCACCAGCGTGTAGGTGATGGTGCCGGCCGCATCGTCCACCGCGATGCCGACGGTCTCCGCGAACTTGGAGCCTTCTCCGGCGTCCAGCGCCTTCACGGCGTCAGCGCCTTCGGATTCCGCCATGGCCTTGGTATACTCATAGTAGTCATTCGCTCCGGCGATCATCTCGGCGGGCATGGACACGTTGTAGGAATCGTTCTTGGAATAGTTCAGGACCCACTCCAGGCCGGTGGCCCAGTCGGAAGCCTTCACGTCCGCCTGCTCTTCGCCTTCCTTGTTGATCCACTTCATACCCTCATTCAGCGTGAAGATCCAGGTCTTGCCGTTGTCCGGAGTCTCGTAGGACTTGGCGGCGTTTGCCTTCAGGTTGCCGTGGTTGTCGTTGGTCAGCAGGCCGTCGAACAGGTTGCACAGCACGTTCAGGTCTGCTGCGGCCTGGGAATAATGAACATTCCAGGTTTCCAGCTCGCGGGCCTGGGTCTCGTAGGTGTTCAGCTCGGTCAGCTCATCGGCGGAGGCAAAGGATGCCATGCCGAGCAGCAGCGCCAGCGCAAGAACGATGGACAGTACTTTCTTCATTGGGTACACTCCTCTATTGATTTATTTTATCCCTGCATAAGCACGGATAACTTTGTATAGTATAGCACATACTGAATTGCTTGTCCAGCAGGACTTTGTCCTGTTTGGAAAATACCGGTCAGAAAACAACAGGAGCGGCACCCTCCGGTGCAGCTCTGTGAAAACAGCTTCTGGATTACTTCAGGCCATAAATCTTTTCTGCATTGGCATAGGTATATGCCGCCAGATCCTCGGGTGTTTCCCCGCGGATTTCCGCCAGGCGCTCCGCCACAAAGCGGACATTGGCCGGCTCGTTCCGCCGTCCCCGCACCGGCTCCGGCGCCAGGTACGGGCTGTCCGTCTCGATCAGCAGCCGGTCTTTCGGGACAATCAGCGCGGCTTCCCGCAGCTTCGGCGCCTTTTTGAACGTCACCGGCCCCGCGAAGGAAATATGATATCCCAGCTTCAGGTATTCCTTCGCGATCTCGGCGCTGCCGCTGAAGCAGTGGAGGATTCCCGGCGTCAGATGGTTCTTCATACTTTTCATGATCTCCAGCATATCGGCGTGGGCGTCCCGCACATGGAAAGCCGCGGCCGTCCCCAGCTCCCAGGCCAGCTCCATCTGCGCCCGGCAGACCTCCTGCTGCTTTTCCCGGGGGCTCAGATCATAGTAGTAGTCCAGGCCGATCTCACCGATGGCCTGCGCTTCTCCGCCGCGGATCCAGCCGGCCAGCGTTTCCAGATCCCCTTCCCGGTATCCCTTGGCCTCATGCGGATGAATTCCCACAGCGCAGACCGCGTTTTCATGCGTCCTGCAATAGGCTACGCAGGCGGATGAAGTCGCGATGTCGGACCCGATCACCGCATAGCGGGTAATCCCGTGTTCCGCCATCCGGGCCAGGACCTCCTCCCGGTCCCCGTCAAACTTCTCCTCATTCACATGGCAGTGGCTGTCAAAGAGCTCCATTTTTCCTTCTCCGGTCCCGTTCTGCGAAAAGCGGCTGTCATCGGACAGCCGCTTTTCCGGATAATCATCCGT
>JAFRGU010000089.1 GCA_017433675.1 Clostridia bacterium | reverse complement strand
GCCGGCGATGATGGTCTGACCCGTCTCCTGATTGGTATAGGTCTTGAAGGTCGGATCTTCCTCCGCCAGCCGCTGCAGGGCGTAGGTCATTTTCTCCTGTCCGGCTCTGGTTTTGGGCTCGATAGCCACTTCGATCACAGGATCCGGAAATACCATGCTCTCGAGAATGATCTGGTGATTCTCATCGCACAGGGTGTCGCCCGTGGTGGTGTCCTTCAGGCCCACCGCTCCGGCGATCTCTCCGGTATAGATGCAATTGACCTCTTCCCGGTGGTTGGCATGCATCAGCATGATCCGGCTGATGCGTTCCCGCTTCTGTTTGGTGGAGTTCATGACGTAGTTGCCGCTTTCCAGCTTTCCGCTGTACACACGGAAGAACGCCAGCTTCCCGACAAAGGGATCCACCATGATCTTGAAAGCCAGTGCAGAGAAAGGCTCGCTGTCGCTGGGATGCCGTTCCATGGTCTTTTCCGGATCGTGGGGATCCGTACCCTGGATAGCCGGAATGTCCAGCGGGCTGGGCATATAGTCGATCACCGCATCCAGCAGGGGCTGTACGCCCTTGTTGCGGTAGCTCGTCCCGCACAGTACGGGGTTCATCGTACACGCGATGGTGCACTTGCGGATCGCAGAGCGGATTTCCTCCTCGGTCAGCTCTTCGCCTTCAAGGAATTTTTCCATCAGAGCATCATCCGTCTCGGCAACCTTCTCCAGCAGGTTTGCCCGGTATTCCGCTGCGATTTCCTGCATCTCGGCAGGAATCTCCTCGTCCCGGACGTCCTGTCCCAGGTCATCATAGTAGACCTCGGCCCGCATGCGGACCAGGTCAACGATCCCGCGGAAGGTGCCTTCCGACCCGATGGGAAGCTGGATCGGCACCGCGTTGGCGCCAAGCCGGTCCTTCATCATGTCCACGACCCGGAAGAAGTTTGCACCCGTGATGTCCATCTTATTCACATAGGCCATGCGGGGAACCTTGTAGGTTTCCGCCTGTTTCCAGACGGTTTCACTCTGGGGTTCCACGCCGCCCTTGGCGCAGAAGACGCTCACCGCGCCGTCCAGCACCCGCAGGCTCCGTTCGACTTCCACTGTGAAATCGACGTGGCCGGGCGTGTCAATGATGTTGATCCGGTATTGCTTGTTCTGGTTCTCGGGATCATGGGGATCGTGCCAGAAGCAGGTGGTAGCGGCGGATGTAATGGTGATGCCGCGCTCCTGTTCCTGCGCCATCCAGTCCATGGTGGCGGTTCCCTCGTGGGTTTCTCCGATGCGGTGGTTCTTTCCGGTGTAGAAAAGAATCCGCTCGGTGGTTGTGGTTTTACCGGCATCGATGTGCGCCATGATGCCGATGTTGCGTACTCTTTCGAGCGGATGGCTTCTGGGCATATTGGACAGTTGCTCCTTTCAGTATCGGGAAAAGTCACAGCCGGCCCCTCGCCGGAGCCTGCTTGCGGCTTACCAGCGATAGTGGGCAAATGCCTTGTTGGCCTCGGCCATACGGTGCATTTCTTCTTTGCGCTTCACGGCGGCGCCGGTGTTGTTGGCGGCGTCCATCAGTTCGCCGGCCAGGCGCTCGGCCATGGTCTTCTCACCGCGCTTCCGGGCGAAGTCCACGATCCAGCGCAGTGCCAGGGTCTGCCGGCGCTCGGGCCGGATTTCAATTGGCACCTGGTAGGTGGCGCCGCCCACGCGGCGGGCTTTTACTTCCAGCTGGGGAGACACATTGTTCAGCGCAGCCTGGAAAACTTCATTCGCATCCTTGCCGGTCTTTTCGGCAACAGTGCTGAATGCGGTATAGCAGACGTTCTGCGCAATGCCGCGCTTCCCGTCCAGCATAATCTGGTTGATCAGTTTGGTAACAACCGTGGTCCCGTAAACAGGATCCGGCAGCACTTCACGTTTCGGTACAAAACCGCGACGGGGCATAGGTTTCCCTCCTCAATTTGTTTTTCCGGTTGTAAGTTCTTCGTCCGCCTCTCCCTGTGGCTCCGCGTCAGCATCACGGAGCTCCGGCCCGTCCAGGCCGGCCGGTATGCTCGCTTCCTGCCTCTCCTCTGAAGGCCCCTGTTCCAAAAGGTCTCCAAATGAGAAGCAGCGGGCAGTTTACCGGTTCAGGCTGCATCGGCAGCTTTCGTTCTTACTTCTTCGGGCGCTTGGCGCCATACAGAGAACGGGCCTGCATCCGCTTGGCCACACCGGCGGTATCCAGCGCACCGCGGATGATGTGGTAACGAACGCCGGGCAGGTCCCGCACACGGCCGCCGCGGATCAGCACAACGCTGTGTTCCTGCAGGTTGTGGCCGATTCCGGGGATATAGCAGGTACCTTCGATGGAGTTCGTCAGGCGGATTCTCGCGATCTTCCGCAGGGCGGAATTGGGCTTCTTGGGGGTCTGCGTTTTCACGCTCAGGCACACGCCGCGCTTCTGCGGGCATCCCTGCAGAATGGGGGCGGTGGACTTTTTGACAGCGCGTTCACGGCCCTTACGGACAAGCTGATTAATAGTGGGCATTGAAGCACCTCCTGCAAAATATCCTCAAGATCCTGCAACCCTCAGGATCTGTAAGGCAGAATGGGATCCGCGCCGACAGGCGCGGGATCCGGCGTCGGTTCGTACTCCGGACTTCAGCATTGGTCCGGAAAGCGTACCTTTGCCGGAATTATTTCAGAACAGCGGCCGCCGCGGCAGGTACTTCTACCCCGCAGACGATCCCCAGTTCCTTCATTTCCGCCACACGCACACAGGGAACGCCGGCCTCTTCCGCCGCGCGGATCACCTGCTGAAAGATGAAGGTGTCCGCGTCGTTGGCGACGTAAGCCCTCGCAGCCTTTCCGGCCTTCAGCGCCCGGGTTACCTGCTTGGTCCCGACCACTTTATTTGCGGCCGTCCGCAGTGCTTCCATCTTCGCGAACCTCCTTTCCCTTTCTCCGGAAAAGCGCGCTCTAAAAAGGGCGCACTCCTCCCGGGAGCATGCGACAACTTGGTTATCATATCACCCGATCCCTGTCTTGTCAACGGTTTCCCACGAAAAATATTGGGAAACCGCGGCACCTTCCGCGCCGCGGTCTCCGTTCTTTATTCTGCCAGCGTCCCCATGGGATCCCAGGGATCCAGTTCAATCGGTTCCCCGTCTGCGAAGCGGGCCAGTTCTCCGAGATATTCCCGCTCCACCGCAGCCTGGAAAACATATTCATCAAACCAGCTGTCCGAGCAGATGTAATACCCTTTTTCTCCCTTTTCATCACCCCAGCTGTTTTCGATCTTCCAGCGGTTTGGTTTTCCTTCGTTCAGATTCACCCCGGTAATGACCATGGCATGGTTCATGGCCGCATAGCCATAATCAAGGCTGTCCTCCTTGCTGATTTTCAGATCCAGCCCTGTCACCAGTTCAAGGTTGAACAGCTGATCATCCCAGATTCCCTGCTGCCGCTCACCGAACTTCCCGACATCGCTGCCGAACCAGACCACCTTGCCGTCCTCCAGCTGCCGGATAATCGCCGCCTTGAACTGGCTCAGCTCCAGGTTCAGATGCCGTATCTTTCTTCCCTCCGCCACATTGCCCAGGAACCGGATCGTATAGACCTTGTTCCATGGCTTGTCAGCCGTCGGTGCGTGGATAATGCTCACCGTTTTTTCCAGCAGATCTCCCACATACTTTTCGCAGAAGCTCTGCGGTGTATATCCTTTTTCGATATGATACTGCCTGTCCTTGTCCACGTACTCAAAGTCGAAGGTTTTTGGAGGCTCCGTATAACAGCTGCAGAGGAAACCGTAAAGTGCGTCCAGCATCTTTTCCTTTTCCGCCTGGATTGCTTCGCTGCCCGCCCCTTCGGCGGCCATCTTCCGCAGCTTCACCGCGCAGGCTTTCAGATTCCGGTTCATCACCGCGTTCATCTCATGGGTATCGCTGCTCTGGAAGGTCTCGTCATAGATGTCCTTCGGCACAATGCCGTATTTCCTTACGATATTGGCGAACATGTCCCACTGTCCGCCGTCATGGACGCCGGTCTTCAGAATAAAGGATACCGTCCGGTCGTCCGCAGGCAGCTCTGAGGTAGCCAGCATGCTCTCCAGGAAGTAGTTGCACCGCTCAAATTTGTCCCAGAAAGCCAGATAGCTCTGGCTCAGCTCGAACTGCTCCAGGTTCTTTTCCTTTGCGATCCGCTCCCGCAGGACATTGGTCGCGGCGAACAGCCAGCACCGTCCGCTGTGCTTCTGGTTTGTTACAGGCAGCGTCTCAATTTCGATGGAGAACTTCTGCCGCATGGAAAACCCCTCCCGGGGAACGTATGCGGCGGTGTTCACCCCCGTCTTGCTCAGCGCCAGTGTCGCCATCTGCCGTATTTCTGATCCCTGATAATGCTCGCTCCAGTGGTTCAGCATTTCGCTCGTGATGGAATTCATGTGCTCATTCTCCTCCCTGATATCAGTATGACTCCGTGCCCCGCGCGGGTGAAGGTTCATCCAAAAAAGCCAGCCGAAGCTGGCTTTCGTCTGTCTCATCTGTGACAGACAACCATCGTGAAATTGTCATTTCGCTTCAGGAAATTTGAAAGCGATCGGTGTCGCACCGCTGGTGGCGTCCGGTCCCGCTGCTGCAATACTGTCGGCAACAGTCTGCGCAGAAAGCAGATCAATCTGGACCGTCTCAAAGTGCAGCGTTTCAAAGGCGGCTTCATACCCGCTTTCCGTCTTGAAGCTCAGGATAATCTCATAGCCTTCCTTGTTGGTTCCGTTGATCTCGATGATCGCGTCCTTGTCCAGCCCGTCTTCACCGGCATAGTTCTCACTCTTTTCGCCGGTGGCTTTATCTGTGACATACAGTTCGGTAATCTTCTCTCCGGTTGCGTTGACGATCGTATAAGTGCAGATCTCCGGTTCCGCTGCCGCGGCCGCAGCTTCCTGGACCTCCTCCGCCTTCTTCTCGGCGGTTTCCACCGCTTCGGTGACGGCTTCCTTCACCTCTTCCACAGCTTCGGCGGGAGCCTCCACCGCTTCCTCCACCTTCTCGGCGGCACCTTCCACGGCTTCGGTCACAGCTTCCTTGACTTCTTCCACCTTCTCGGTGGCAGCTTCCTTGACTTCCTCCACCTTCTCGGCAGCGGCTTCCTTTGCGGCGGCGGCAGCGTCCTCGATCTGCTTGGTCAGGGAAGCAACCTTCTCCTCCAGGCCTTTCTTGGCGGTTTCCGCCGCGGCGGCTGCGTCCGTCAGCTGTTTCTCCAGATCTGCTTTCACCGTGTCCGCTGCGGTTTTCGCGTCCGCCAGCTGCTTCTCCAGATCCGCCTTTGCGGTGTCCGCTGCGGTTTTCGCGTCTGTCAGCTGCTTCTCCATGTCCGCTTTTACCGTGTCCGCTGCGGTTTTCGCGTCTGCCAGCTGCTTTTCCAGGCCGGTTTTCGCGGTGGCCGCTTCAGCCAGCTCTTTTTCCAGATTCTCCTTGGCGGTCTTTGTCTCGGAAAGTTCCTTCTCCAGGCTTTCCTTCGCGGTTTTCGCGTCTGTCAGCTGTTTCTCCAGCTCTGTCTTTTCCTTCTCCGCCGCCGCTTTCGCGTCCGCCAGCTTTTTCTCCGCGTCCTTCTTTGCGGTCTCCGTCGCGGCAGCCGCGTCTGCCAGCTGCTTTTCCAGATCCGCCTTCACGGTATCCGCGGCTGCTTTCGCGTCCGCCAGCTGTTTTTCCAGATCCGCCTTCACGGTGTCTGCCGCGGCAGTCGCGTCCGCCAGTTTTTTCTCCGCCTCCGTTTTCGCGGTATCCGCCGCCGCGGTTGCGTCTGCCAGCTGTTTCTCCAGATCGGCCTTCACGGTATCCGCCGCCGCGGTTGCGTCTGCCAGCTGTTTCTCCAGATCCATTTTCGCGGTTCCCGCGGCAGCGGTCGCGTCCGCCAGCTGCTTTTCCAGATTGGCCTTCTGGGATCCGAAAACACCGCATACGATGACGGCCACCGCGGCAATCACGGCCAGGACGATGGTTAAGGGTTTCTTCATGTTCTTTCCTCCTCTGATGATTTCATTGATTGTTCGCATCACTCCGATGCTGCAGGTAAAAATATGATAGCATATTCCTTCATTTTTGTCATGTTATTTCATGAAAAAGATTTGGAAAAACAGAGCCGGTACAAAGAATCTCCGGCAGGATTTCAGTTGGATTGAGACGAATATCCAATTCATCCGATGGGGCAGATTGAAGAGAATCGTCATTGCCTGTCGTCCTGGCAGCGGAACCCTCTTCCTTCTCATTTTTGTCCATGGAGGAAACGATGATGAAAGCGTTAATCAACGGAAGGATCCTTCTCCCTGATCGGGAGCTGGAAGCCCATGCCCTGCTCTTCGATGAGCGGATCATTGCTTCGGTGCCGGTATCGGAAATTCCCCCGGACGCGGACATGCTCGATGCCCAGGGACTCTTCATTTCTCCTGGCTTTGTGGATGTACATATTCATGGCTTTCTCGGTGCCGATGCTTCCGACGGAGAACCGGAGGGCCTCCGGACCCTCGCGTGTGGTGTCCTGAAAAATGGGGTGACCTCTTTTCTTCCGACCACCATGACAGTCCCCTGGCCGGACCTTCTCCATGCATTTGAAGCCATTCGGCTGATGATGGGCGAATCCGGTTCACCCGCCTTTCCCGGTGCTGAAATTCTGGGCTGTCACGCGGAAGGCCCGTTCATCAATCCCAGACGAAAGGGCGCCCAGGCGGAGGAAGCCATTCTCGCACCGGATGCGGAAAAAATGCTGCCCTTTACCGATCTGATCAGGCTCATCACCATCGCGCCGGAGATGCCCGGCGCGCTGGATTGTATTCGGGCGCTGAGCCGCCGCATGGCTGTATCCGTCGGTCATACGGATGCGGATTTTGAAACGGTCCTGGCGGCATTCTCCGCCGGAGCAAATCACTTTACGCATCTTTTCAATGCCATGACCGGCCTGAATCACCGCGCTCCCGGGGTCGTGGGCGCCGCCCTGACCGGGTCCGGCTGGTGTGAACTCATCGCGGATACCTTCCATGTTCATCCCGCGCTGTTTCCCCTGCTCCGGGCAGCGGCCGGAGATCGGCTGATTCTGATTACGGACTGCACCCGTGCTGGCGGCATGGGGGACGGACAGTATGAACTGGGCGGGCAGCCCATCTTTGTGGAAGGAATCGCCTGCCGTCTGGCGGATGGAACCATCGCCGGCAGCGTCCTGCGGATGAACGACGCAGTCCGGAATTACCGGGATCATGCCCGCGCCCCCCTCTGGGAAGCTGTCGCCTGCGCTTCCGTTCATCCCGCCGCTTCCATCGGTCTGGATCAGCGGAAGGGTTCCCTGCTTCCCGGCCGGGATGCGGATATTCTCCTGCTGGATGAAGACTGCCGGGTGCACGCGGTCTGGAAGCATGGGTTTCAGGTGCTGTAATTCTCCAAAAGCTCCAGCAAAAAGCAGCCTGCAGATTCTTCTCAGGCTGCTTTTTGCTGTGTTTTTTGAGTTCGCTCATTCCTCCGGAATTCTTCCCAGCAGCGTTCGCATTTCGGCGCCTTTGGAAAGGTTCCCCTTTACCCGCAGCAGGCCGCTCAGATACAGCCTGTCGAAAGTCGTCTCGCCCCTGGCCATCGCCATCAGGTGTTCAAAGCTTACGCTGATGAAGGCATCCGCATCATGGAATGTAAAAGGTTCGATCTGGAAGGTGAAGCTGTCCCCTTTCCTGTCGAACTGCAGAAAGAAGAAACCATCCGTCTGTGTGGTCATATGCACCTGGATGACCCGGTGGTAGGGATCCGGGAACCGCTCCAGATTTCGCTGCCGGTTGGCTTTCTCCAGATCCACGTAAGCTTTTTTCAGCTGCAGATAGGCATCCCGGTAGGGGATCTGTTCCACCTCCGTGCCCACCGCGATGCGGCTGTACATCCGCAGATAGCGCTGGGCACTCCGGTCCCAGCTGAAGTCCTTTTCCATACAGCGGCGCCGGAGCAGGCTGAAGGTTTCCTCATCACAGAAGTAAACCCGCAGCGCTGCCATGATACTCATCATCAGGCTCTGCCCGGTATATTCCGGAAAGGAGAATCCGTCGCCGACGCCGTCAAAATCACTGTATGCCCGTACCGAATCCTTCAGGCCCCCGGTTTCATGCACGATCGGGATCGTCCCATACCGCATGGCCATCATCTGGCTCAGCCCGCAGGGCTCAAAGCGGGAAGGCATCAGGTAGAAGTCGGATCCGGCAAACACCTTTGCCGCCATGTCCTCGCTGTAGTCGCTGGAGAACCCGAACTGGCCGGGCCACCGTTGAATGTCATTGTTGAATTCGTCGATGTATGCCTGATCCCCCTGTCCGAAGATAATCACCTGGCATCCCAGGTCCATCAGCCGCGGCAGGATATCCTTGATCAGTTCCACGCCCTTCTGTTCAACCAGCCGTGCCACCAGGGAAAACAGCGGGAAATGCGCCTCCTGCTCCAGGCCGAAGGTTTTCTGGATTTCCGCCTTGCAGGCAGCTTTTCCGGCCATGTGATCCGGGTCGAAGGTCGCCGGCAGCCGGGGATCCTTCCGGGGATCATAGTGGTCCATGTCGATGCCGTTGAGGATTCCCTGCAGCTTATTGTCCACGAGGTGAGCCACGCCCTCCAGCCCCATGCCGTACCGGTGATGATGCAGTTCTCTTGCATAAGTGGGCGACACGGTGGAAACCGCATCCGCAACCATCATCGCGCCTTTCATCAGATTTACGTCGTGCCGGCCTTCATATTCGAAACCCAGCCCGCCGTCATACCAGCCTGCAGGCAGGTCGAAAGTGGTCTGCAGTTCCCAGCTGCTGAACTGCCCCTGATAAGCGATATTGTGAATCGTAAAGACGCTCCGGATATTCTTCAGCTCCGGCCTTGTCACCTGATCATTCTTCAGATAAATCGCTGCCAGTGCCGTTTCCCAGTCGTTGCAGTGCAGGATCTCCGGCAGGGGGCCCAGCTCCGGCAGCAGCTCGATCACCGCCCGGCTGAAGAAGGCAAACCGCATTTTGTCATCGTCATATCCATACAGGCGGGGCCGGTCAAAGAAGGGATCATATCTCAGGAACCATACCGGCACGCCGTCCCGCTCTCCCCGGTACAGTTCGCAGCGGTAATCCGTACCGCCGTGAGGAATGTCCACATCCATCACAAACTGGATCTCCTCCTGAAACCTCTGCCATACGCACTGATACAGCGGGGTCAGGATCGCCACGTCATTCCCGGCCTGCTTCAGCGCCGGCGGCAGAGAGAAAGCCACATCCGCCAGGCCGCCGCTTTTGCTGAACGGCGCGCATTCACTCGTCACAAACAGAATTCGCATATACGGTATCCTCCCGGGACTGTTTTTCTTTTCTTCACTCTATCTTATCCTTGTGGGAATGTCAATACCCGGCTTCCTTCGTGCTGCTTTTGACAGGGAACCGCAGCAGTTCACAGATCCGTCGCGTGGACAATAAAAGGGTCGCCATGGGATGTTTGCAATCCGCGGGCCCTGAGAACCGGTTGAAAAAACTCCCTCCTGATACGGAAGGGAGTTTTGGAGTATTGTTTAGAAACTGTAGCTGTCCTTCAGTTCGATATCCTTATACCGCTTCATACCGGTTCCTGCCGGAATCAGCTTGCCCAGGATGACGTTTTCCTTCAGGCCGATCAGCGGATCCACCTTGCCGTGGATGGCGGCTTCCGTCAGCACTCTGGTCGTCTCCTGGAAAGAGGCGGCGGACAGGAAGCTCTCCGTGGCCAGCGAAGCCTTGGTGATGCCCAGCAGAATGCGCCGCGCGATGGCCGGCGTACCGCCGGCGAGGATGGCCTTCTGGTTCGCTTCCTCGAACCGGAAAATGTCTACCAGGGATCCGGGCAGCAGATTCGTATCCCCGCTGTCCTCGATCCGAACCTTCCGCAGCATCTGGCGGATGATGATCTCGATATGTTTATCGCTCACGCCCACGCCCTGCAGCCGGTATACGGACAGAACTTCCCGCAGCAGGTATTCCTGTACAGCCTTGACGCCCAGGATCCGCAGCAGATCATGCGGGTTCACGCTGCCTTCGGTCAGCTCATCGCCGGCTTCAACATGATCCCCTTCTTCCACCTTCAGCCGGCTTCCGTAGGTGATCTGATAACTCTTCTGGTCGTTCGGATCCTCGTCCGAGGTAATCACCAGCAGGCGCTTTTTCTTCGTTTCCTGCATGGAAACCGTGCCGGAAATCTCGGCCAGAATGGCGTCGCGTTTCGGTTTCCGGGCTTCAAACAGTTCCTCAACCCGGGGAAGACCCTGTGTGATATCGTCCGCGCCGGCGATACCGCCGGTATGGAATGTACGCATGGTCAGCTGTGTGCCGGGCTCACCGATGGCCTGGGCCGCGATGATGCCGACCACTTCGCCCACGTCCACCTTGCCGCCGTGAGCCATGTTTTCGCCATAGCAGCGTGCACAGACGCCGTTCTCCGTCCGGCAGGTCAGTACGCTCCGGACCGGTACCCGGGTCAGCCCGGCGGCGACAATTTCCTTGGCTTTCTTGTAGTCAATGGGCTCATTCAGCCGCACAATCACTTCACCGGTCGATGGATGGATGACGTCTTCCGCAGCGGTCCGGCCGCGCAGCCGGTCCTCCAGGGATTCCACGCTCTGCCGACCGATCATCAGCTCGCTGACGACAATCCCGCGCACTTTTTCGTTCCGGGCCGCAAAGCAGTCCTCTTCCCGTACGATGACTTCCTGGCTCACGTCCACGAGACGTCTGGTCAGATAACCCGAGTCCGCGGTCCGCAGCGCTGTATCTGCCAGGGATTTCCGGCTGCCGTGGCTGCTCAGGAAGAACTCCAGCACCGTCAGGCCTTCACGGAAGTTTGCGCGCACGGGCAGCTCAATGCTCTTTCCGGTTGGTGACGCCATGATTCCGCGCATGCCTGCCAGCTGGGCGACCTGCTGGCTGGAACCGCGGGCGCCGGAGTCCGTCATCATCCGGATGGGGTTGAATTTATCCAGGTTCGGCAGAATCTGTTCACGCAGATCCGCCGTGCATTTGAGCCAGATATTGATTACGCGGTTGTACCGCTCGTCTTCGCTCAGCAGGCCGCGGCGGTACATGGCCGTTACCTTCCGGACCTCTTCGTCCGCAGCTGCCAGCATTTCCTTCTTGGTCGGCGGCACCTTGATGTCGGAAACGGACACGGTGATGGCGCCGATCGTGGAGTATTTGTAGCCGAGGGCCTTGATGGCGTCCAGCACCTGGGCAGTCCGGTGTTCTCCCTGGCTGTGGAAGCACATGTCCACGATGGAGCTGAGCTGCTTCTTGCCAACCAGTTCGTTGACCTCCAGCTCAAACATGTCGTCGAGGCATTCCCGCTTCTTGAATCCCAGATCCTGGGGGATGGCGTCATTAAAGATCAGCCGGCCCAGCGTCGTGTCGATCAGGCGTTTCTCCGTTACGCCGCCGAAGCTCCGCTCAATCCGGACCTTAATCGGGCTCTGAAGCGTAATCTGCTCCAGCGAGTAGGCCATCATGGCTTCTTCGGGAGAGGAGAAGATCCGGCCGGCGCCCTTCGCATCCTCATGGATGATGGTCAGGTAGTAGCATCCGATCACCATGTCCTGAGAGGGAGAAATAACGGGCTTGCCGTCCTGAGGCTTCAGGATGTTGTTGTGCGCCAGCATCAGGAAACGTGCTTCCGCCTGGGCTTCCATGCTCAGCGGAACGTGCACGGCCATCTGGTCGCCGTCGAAGTCGGCGTTAAACGCGGTACATGCCAGCGGATGCAGCTTGATCGCCTTGCCCTCGACCAGGATGGGCTCGAAAGCCTGGATGCCCAGGCGGTGCAGGGTCGGTGCGCGGTTGAGCAGCACCGGATGATCCCGGATCACTTCTTCCAGAATATCCCACACCTCGGGCCGTACCTTCTCGACTGCCCGTTTTGCGCTCTTCACGTTGTGGCAGATCTTCAGGCTCACCAGCCGCTCCATCACGAAGGGCTTGAACAGCTCCAGCGCCATTTCCTTCGGCAGGCCGCACTGGTAAAGCTTCAGCTCAGGTCCGACGACGATCACGCTTCGTCCGGAGTAGTCCACGCGCTTGCCCAGCAGGTTCTGGCGGAACCGTCCCTGCTTGCCGCGCAGCAGATCGCTCAGGCTCTTCAGCGCCCGGTTGCCGGGACCCGTCACCGGGCGTCCGCGGCGCCCGTTGTCAATCAGCGCGTCCACGGATTCCTGCAGCATGCGCTTCTCATTCCGCACAATGATGTCCGGCGCGCCGAGCTCCAGCAGTCTCTTCAGCCGGTTGTTCCGGTTGATGACCCGCCGGTACAGATCGTTCAGATCGGAAGTGGCGAACCGGCCGCCGTCCAGCTGAATCAGAGGCCGCAGATCCGGAGGAATCACCGGCACGATGGTCAGGATCATCCACTCGGGCTTATTGTGGCTCATCCGGAAGCTTTCCACGACCTCCAGGCGTTTTACGGCCCGGGCCCGCTTCTGCCCCTCGGTCTCCCGGTCCCGCTCCTTTTCGGTCAGATGGGCAATCTCGGCCTTCAGTTCTTCGGAGAGCTTGTCCAGGTCCAGCGCCTTCAGCATGTCCTGTACAGCCTCGGCGCCCATCTTGGCCACGAAGGAGCCTTTGCCGCACTTGGCTTCGATCTCCCTGTAGCGGGCATCGTTGATCAGTTCATACTTCTTCAGCCCGGTTTCGTCTTCGTTGCCGGGATCGAGTACGATAAAGTTTGCGAAATAGAGCACCTTCTCCAGATTCCGGGGGCTGATGTCCAGCAGCATGCCCATCCGGGAAGGGATGCCCTTGAAGTACCAGATATGGCTCACGGGAGCTGCCAGCTCGATATGGCCCATCCGCTCCCGGCGGACCTTGGCCCGTGTCACCTGTACGCCGCACTTGTCGCAGATCTTGTCCTTGTCCTTAAACTTGATGCGCTTGTATTTTCCACAGTTGCATTCCCAGTCCTTCGTCGGGCCAAAGATGCGCTCGCAGTAGAGGCCGTCGCGCTCCGGCTTCAGTGTCCGGTAGTTAATGGTTTCAGGCTTGGTCACCTCGCCATGGGACCAGGCGAGAATCTGCTCCGGAGATGCCATGCCGATCCGGATGGCATCGAGATTCGAAAGCTCAAACAATGCTTCGCACGCTCCTCTCAGGGATTACAGGTCGTCATCATCCAAAGACAGGTCGCTCAGGTCGTCCGGGGTAAAATCTTCCAGCGGATCGGTTTCAAAGTCCGCTTCCAGATCGTCATCAAAATCCTCATCTTCTTCGGAAGTGTCTCCAAGAGCCAGATCCTCAGGCGACATGGAGAAGGCTTCCTCCGCGGCGCGGTCGGTTTCCTCGTCTTCCTCGACGGGAGGATAGGCGGTCGGCTGCGTCTGCTGCGGCCGTCCGGCGGAGCGTGGTGCCTGCTGTACCGGAATAGCCATGTCCTCGGGATCCAGTTCCGGAATCTCGATTTCCTGGCCGTCCGCATCCAGCACCCGCACATCCAGGCTCAGCGCCTGCATTTCCTTGAGCAGAACCTTGAAGCTTTCCGGTACTCCGGGCGTCGGAATGTTCTGGCCCTTGATGATCGCTTCGTAGGTCTTTACACGGCCCACCGTATCGTCGCTCTTCACGGTCAGGATTTCCTGCAGGGTATTGGCGGCGCCGTAGGCTTCCAGCGCCCAGACCTCCATCTCACCGAAGCGCTGTCCGCCGAACTGCGCCTTGCCGCCCAGGGGCTGCTGTGTGACGAGGCTGTAGGGACCGGTGCTCCGGGCATGCATCTTGTCGTCCACCAGATGGTGCAGCTTCAGGAAGTACATGATGCCCACCGTAACGGGGTTCTCGAAGTAGTCGCCGGTTCGTCCGTCCCGGACACGGATCTTGCCCTGATGGAAAAGCTCCTTGCCTTCCTCGTCCAGGTTCAGCCGCAGCGGGCGTCCGTTGTGGAAATGGTATTCCGACACATGCGGATCGTTCTCATCCTCCGGCGCGGACATCTTCTGCTCTGCGTGTTCCAGCTGCTCCAGGATTTCGTCATAGCTTGCGCCGTCAAAAACAGGGGTTGCGATGTGCCATCCCAGCGCCCGGCAGGCCAGGCCCAGGTGAACCTCCAGCACCTGGCCCAGATTCATCCGGCTGGGTACGCCCAGGGGGTTCAGCACAATCTGCAGGGGGGTTCCGTCCGGCAGGAAAGGCATGTCCTCTTCCCGCAGGATCCGGGATACGACGCCCTTGTTGCCGTGCCGTCCGCTCATCTTGTCTCCCACGGAGATCTTCCGCTTCTGGGCGATGTAGATGCGAACCATTTCATTGACGCCGGGGCTCAGCTCGTCCTTGTTCTCCCGCGTGAAAATCTTCACGTCCACGACGATGCCGCCTTCTCCGTGAGGCACGCGCAGGCTGGTGTCCCGAACCTCCCGGGCCTTCTCGCCGAAGATCGCCCGCAGCAGCCGTTCTTCTGCCGTCAGTTCGGTTTCACCCTTCGGGGTCACCTTGCCCACCAGGATATCGCCCGCATGCACCTCTGCGCCGATGCGGATAATGCCGCCTTCGTCCAGATCCTTCACCGCGTCTTCGCTGATGTTGGGAATGTCACGGGTAATCTCTTCCGGTCCGAGCTTGGTCTCCCGGGCTTCACTCTCGAATTCCTCGATATGGATTGAAGTATAGATATCTTCCTTAACCAGCTTTTCGCTCAGCAGGACCGCGTCTTCGTAGTTGTATCCTTCCCAGGTCATGAAGCCGATCAGCGCGTTCCGGCCCAGGCCGATTTCTCCCTTTTCCGTGGAAGGCCCATCCGCCAGCAGGTCGCCCTTTTCGATCTTCTGGCCCTTGGATACCACAGGCCGCTGATTGATGCAGGTGCTCTGGTTGCTCCGGGCGAACTTGGTCAGCTGATACTGATGCCGTTCGCCGAACTGATCCCGGATCACAATCCGGTTTGCATCGACCTTTTCGACCACGCCGTCTTCCTTGGCCAGCAGGCACACGCCGGAGTCATGCGCCGCACGGTACTCCATGCCCGTTGCCACCAGCGGCGCTTCCGGAACCAGCAGCGGCACAGCCTGGCGCTGCATGTTGGATCCCATCAGGGCGCGGGTCGCGTCATCGCTTTCCAGGAAGGGAACCATGGCCGTCGCCACGGAAACGACCTGCCGCGGGGATACGTCGATGTAGTCGACCCGGGAGGCGGGCACCGCGATGATTTCCGCCTTGTCGCGGACGGTGATCTGGTCATTCACGAAGGTGCCGTCTTCGTTCAGCTTCTCGTTGGCGGCGGCAATCAGGTAATTGTCTTCCTCATCCGCTGTCATGTACCGGATCTCGTCCGTCACCCGTCCGGCTTCCTTGTCCACCCTGCGATAGGGCGCTTCGATGAAACCGTACTGATTGATGCGCGCATAGGTGGCCAGACTGCCGATCAGGCCGATGTTCGGGCCTTCAGGGGTCTCGATGGGGCAGATCCGGGCATAGTGGCTGTAATGGACGTCGCGGACCTCGAAGGAGGCCCGGTCGCGGTTCAGGCCGCCGGGGCCCAGCGCGCTCAGACGCCGCTTATGCGTCAGCTCCGCCAGGGGGTTGGGCTGATCCATGAACTGGCTCAGCTGGGAAGATCCGAAGAATTCCTTGATGGCCGCGCTCACCGGCCGGATATTGATCAGGTCGCCGGGACGTACGTCGCTGGCGTCCTGGATGCTCATCCGCTCGCGGACCACCCGCTCCAGCCGGCTCAGGCCGATGCGGATCTGGTTCTGCAGCAGCTCACCCACGCTGCGCAGCCTCCGGTTGCCCAGGTGGTCGATATCATCCGTCGTCCCGATCTCGTAGGGCAGCCCCAGCAGATAGTTGATGGAGGAAATAATATCGTCGGGAATGATATGCTTCGGCACAAGCGCAGCCATGTTTTCCTTCACAGCTTCCAGCAGCTGATCCGGCTCCACGCTCTCCATGATGGCCTTCAGCGTCGGGAAATGGACCATCTCGAGGATCCCGGCCTCCGCCGGATCAAAGGGCAGGAAGCAGGCCGCGTCCACGAAATTGTTCCCGACCACCCGGCGGATTTCACCTTCGGCAACGATATCCACGCTGTTGATACCGGCGTTCTGGATCGCCCAGGCCGTCTCTTCATCGATGGATGTTCCCTTTTTCACCATCAGCTCGCCCGTCTGGGGATTGATGATATCCTCCGCCGCCTCATGGTTGCGGAGGCGGGTGGCGATCGCCAGCTTCTTATTATATTTATACCGGCCCACCCGCATCAGGTCGTACCGTTTGGGGTCGAAGAACAGGCTGGTGAACAGGTTCGTCGCGCTTTCCAGGCTGGCGGGTTCGCCGGGCTTCTGCCGTTTGTAGATCTCAATGAGCCCTTCTTCCCGGCTCTTTGCGTTGTCGCCCTTCTGGATGGTCGCCGTCAGCCGGGCGTCATCTCCCATCACGGAGAGAATCTCCTCGTCCGTTCCCAGGCCCAGAGCCCGCAGAATCACAGTGATCGGCAGCTTCCGGGCCCGGTCAATCCGGACCCACAGCACGTCGTTGCTGTCCGTTTCATATTCCAGCCATGCGCCCCGGTTCGGGATGATCTGGGAGGAATACAGGGGTTTTCCGGCCTTGTCCCGCGCCATGTCAAAATACACGCCGGGGGAGCGGACCAGCTGGCTGACAATGACCCGCTCCGCGCCGTTGATGATAAAGGTCCCGTGCTCCGTCATCAGGGGGAAATCCCCCATGAAAACGTCCGATTCCTTGATTTCCCCGGTTTCCCGGTTTTTCAGCCGAACAAAAATCTTCAGCGGAGCTGCGTAGGTCAGGTCCCGTTCGCGGCACCGCGCGACCGAGTTCTTCGGTTCTTCCAGAGAATAGTCCACAAATTCCAGCACCAGATTACCGTTGTAGTCCGTGATTGGCGAAACGTCACTCAGAACC
This sequence comes from Clostridia bacterium, assembly GCA_017433675.1. Taxonomy (GTDB): domain Bacteria; phylum Bacillota; class Clostridia; order Christensenellales; family Aristaeellaceae; genus Aristaeella. The sequence goes on along the minus strand of JAFRGU010000089.1, from coordinate 10,317 downwards.
TCGCGCAGATCCGTGTCCAGAAAACGTTGGTATGAGTTTTTCTGCACTTCAATCAGATTCGGCATCTCCAGTGCTTCGTTGATCCGCGAAAAGCTCATCCGCGTCCGTAGTTTTCCCATCTGGACTTCGTGTACCATGGAAACAATCACCCCTTATTCTGTCCGGCCAGTGTGTAGATACGAGGGAATTTCTGCCTCTTGCTTTTTTGTCCGTTTCCGGGTACAATAGCAAAGCGCAAAAACGCGAGTCAGTATCCTGACGATACTGATGCAATCATAAATTTTATCATGGAATTAGTTGATTGTCAATGGTCTGCCGATGAAAAGATTTCCGGCTGTCCGTGCCGGGTCTTCGCCGCTGCGGACAGTCCCGAACAGAAAGGGTCTAATAGAAAGCATCTTATGAAGAAAACCTGTTGTTTCCTGTTCCCGCTGTTGCTGCTTCTTTTCCTGTTTATCCCCGGTGCGTTGGTTTTGGGAGAAACGGCCCGGTCCGGTCCCGCCTCTCCGGTGGCTTCGGGGGCGGATTATCTCACCGGCCCGGGCACTCCCGCTCCCGGCGCCTCAGCGGTTCCGCCGGACGCCGGTGAAGCCGCCGGCTCAGCGGCAGAGGTCACTCCGGCCGCCGCTTTTCCCCGGGTCATCGACCGGATCACGGATCCCGCCGCCTTTCCGGATTTTTCCTTTGACGGGGAGGCGGATTTGCTGGATATCTGGTTCCCTGCCATTCGGGATCAGGATTGTACCATCTTTCGCTATCAGGATCAGATCTGGCTGCTGGACTGCGGGGATGAACGGGCGGAAGTCGAGATTGTGCCCCTCATGCGCGATCTGGGGATCACGGAGGTGGACCGGCTCGTCAACACCCATCCCCACCATGACCATCTCAACGGGATGTATGCCATCGACGCGGCCATTCCCATCCGGGAGCTGACCATCGGTTTTCCCGACGATGCCACCCAGCATATGACCGCCGCCATGGAGTACTGCAAGGGAAACAATATTCCCGTTTCCACCTTCATGGATGAATCCGTTCTGGGCATGGGCGACGGGTTTGTGACCTTCGTCGCCTGGATGAAAAGCTCGGAGCTGGATACAATGAATAACCGCAGCGCCCAGTTCATGGTGACGTATGGGGACTGTTCCATGCTCTTCATGGCGGATCTGGAATACCAGGGCCAGAAACAGCTGCTGGAAGCGATGGAACCGGAAGATCTGAAAGCGGACCTGCTGCGCTATCCGCATCATGGAAAGAGTAAAATGATCAAGGAACTGTTTGAGGCCATTGATCCGGCCCTTTCCATTATTACCAATACCAACAAGATCGTGGAGCTCCGGGAATCCACTCAGTTCCTGGCATATGAGCATGCGGCCGTTGTTTATACCCAGAACCCGACCCGCATCATTCATCTGCAGACGGACGGCCGTCACTGGCTTTGTGAACTGCTTCCCTACACCACCCAGCCCGCTGATCCCGTATAAAAAACGTCGCCCGGCTCCGGGCGGCGTTTTCTCCCTATATAAGAGGGAGTTACAGCAGATGCGCGCAGGCGGGATCGAAGGAGATCCGCGCCGTATCTCCGACATTGAAAATCTTTTTGTTCAGGGGGCAGTTATCCGTAATCTTGACCAGTTCATCCCCCACCCGGACATGATAGTTCTGATAGCTGCCCATGAAGCAGCTCAGCTCCACCTTGCATGGCAGCAGGCCTTCATCGCCGATCATGACGGCTTCCGGCCGGAGCACGATCTCGCAGTCCTCTCCCACCATTCGGGGCCGGTCCGTCCGGACGGCCACTTTCCCGGCCGGCAGTGCCACAATCGCGCCCTGATCCGCATTCCCCGAAATCTGCCCGTGCAGGAAATTGCATTCGCCGATGAAATCCGCCACAAACTCGCTGTTCGGCCGGTAGTAGATCTCCATCGGAGAGCCGATCTGCGCGATGACGCCGCTCTTCATCAGGATAATCTGGTCCGAAATCGCCATTGCCTCGCTCTGGTCATGGGTCACGTATACCGCGGTGATCCCCAGCGCCTGCTGAATCCGGCGGATTTCTGTCCGCATCTGGACCCGCAGCTTGGCGTCCAGATTGCTCAGCGGCTCGTCGAAAAGCAGGACGCCCGGTTCCACCACCAGCGCGCGGGCCAGCGCGACGCGCTGCTGCTGGCCGCCGGAAAGCTGATTGGTCATCCGCTGTTCCATCCCGGACAGCTCGACCAGCCCCAGAATCCGCTCAACCCGTTTTTTGATCTCGTCCTTCGGCACGTTCCGCAGCTTCAGGCCGTAAGCCACGTTGTCGAACACATTGTAGTGCGGAAACAGCGCGTAGCTCTGGAACACCATGGCCGTATCCCGCTTGTTCGGCGTCAGGGCATTGATGGGTTCCCCGCCCAGATAGATTTCGCCCTCGTCCGGGCTTTCAAACCCGGCAATCATCCGCAGCGTGGTCGTTTTTCCGCATCCGCTCGGTCCCAGCAGCGTCACAAAGCTCCCGGGCGCAATCTCCAGATCCACGTCGTGAACGGCGTAGAAGTCTTTTTTTGTTTTGGGATCCTGATAAATCTTGGAGATGTGATCCAGTTTGACGCCCTTGGGCTGTTTCATTCTCATTTCGCTCATCTCAGTTCTCCTCCTTCTGGTTTCTGCTGGTGCCGAAGAATTTGATGAACAGGTTCATCAGCAGGACCGCACCGTAAGTGATCAGAATCAGGATGGTGGCAAAAGCGCACGCGATGCTGAAGGAACCTTTCTCCGCGAATTCATTGATCTGTACGGTGATCAGCAGATAGCTCGGCGTCACCAGCAGGATGATGGCGGAAATAGCCGTGATGGACCGGACAAACGCGGTAACCAGCCCGGACAGGAAGGAATCCTTGATCAGGGGCAGGGTTACGGAAGTAAAGACCTTCAGGCTGTTGGCGCCCATGTCATAGGCTGATTCCTCAATGCTCTTGTCAATCTGCCGCAGGGCGGAGATACCGCTGCGGGTACCCGTTGGCAGGGACCGGACCACAAACACAATCACCAGGATCAGCCCCGTGCCGTAAATGCCGGAAAGAATCCCGGTATGGAAGAGGCCGTTGGCAAAGCCCCGGATGTATCCGACGCCCAGCACCGTCCCCGGCACAGCCATCGCCAGGATCGAAACCGCTTCGATGAATCCCTTGGCGCGGAATTTCCGCTTCACCACCAGGTAGGAGATAATCATGCTCAGCAGCGCGGTGATGGGGGCGGCGATCAGCGACAGCACAAAGGAATCACGGAAGGCCTGCAGGCCGCGGTACCGGGTGAATACCTGCTCAAACCACTTGAAGGTCAGCGGCGTAAACTTGTATCCCCATGTGGGGAACAGCGCGCCGATCGGGACGCAGATATACATCATGATGACGAAGACGGCCGCCAGCGTGCACAGCACCGTCAGCGGAACCGTCACCGACCGGTCCTCAATCAGCATGCGGGCCCGGCTCGCCTTGCCGGTCAGGGTCGCCGCTGTTTTCCGCTCCAGGTAGTATTTCTGGAATACGAACATCGCCAGTGTGATGCACAGCAGAACCACGGCCATGGCGGCGGCGCCTTCCTTGTCCATCGCGCCGGTAATCTGGAGGTAAATGGTGGTGGCCAGTGTGTCATAGGACCCGCCGATGATCATGGGGTTGGCGAAATCCGCGATGGACTCGATGAAGGTGACCAGGAAGGCATTTCCCAGTCCGGGCAGCATCAGCGGCAGCGTCACGGAGGTGAAGACCTTCATCCGGCTCGCGCCCATGTCCCGGGAAGCTTCTTCCAGGGAGGGATCGATGTTCTTCAGCAGTCCTTTCAGCATCATATAGCATACCGGGAAGAATGTGAGCGTCTGCACAATCACGATGCCCCAGTATCCATAGACGTCGTTGTCGTAAATCCCCAGCATGAAGCGGGTGATCAGTCCGCTTCGCCCGAAGAGCATGATCATGCTCAGGGACAGCACAAAGGGCGGGGAAACCACGGGCAGCATGGATACCACCTTGAACAGGCCGCCCACCACCTTGCGCATCCGGACGTAAACCTCGACGTAGGCAAACAGCAGTCCGATCAGCGTGGACAGGATGCCCACCACCAGCCCCACCTTCAGGGTGTTGGTAATAGCCTGGCGGAATGTCCACATACCAAAGATGCGTTTGAATGTATCCAGCGAGAAGCCGTTGCTTCCGTACAGGCTGTCCACCAGCAGAATCGCCAGCGGATAAAGAATAAACAGTGTCAGAAAGGTGACCAGCAATACGATGGTGGTCATCATAATCGGATCCGCCATCAGTTTTTTCCGGTCCAGCTCCGCGCTTTGGCCCTTTGCCATCTGCAGCCCCCTCCTTTCTTTTCCATTCACAGGGGAAACATTCCCCGCTCGGTGGGAGCGGGGAATGCGTGTTTTGATTCGGTTGATGATGCTTTTCCGGAGGGATTATTCGGTCTTGAACCGGCCGTCCTTCGCGGCGTCGCCCAAGGCGTTGATGACGTCCTCGACGTTCTTGGTGGTGTCTTCCACGGCCTTGGCGAAGTCATATCCGGGCCAGACGGCGTCCAGCGTCAGGCCGAACTGGGCGGCCGCTTCGGGCTGCTTCGCGTTGTCGATGACCAGGAACTGATAGGATCCGGTGTCGTCCGCCAGCTCCACGCACGCGGGGCTCAGCGCAAACTCCATGAACAGCTTCGCGGCGTTCATATGCTTCGCGCCCTTGAAGATGGCCACCGGCCCGATTTCGCAGGCGGTTCCGTCGGCGGGAACAACCAGGGCGACATTCTCGTATCCGTTGTCCAGAATCTGCGTGATGCCGTCATGCAGGAAGCCGATGCCGATCACGCACTGGCCGGTGCCCACGTTCTTGGAGGGGCCGGAGCCGGACTTGGTGTACTGCTGGACGTTCTTGTCCAGGGCCACCAGGTAGGCGATCCCCTCATCGTGGCCCTTCATCTGCAGCATCAGGTTCACCGCCAGCTTGGGGGTGCCGGCTGTATTGTAGTTGGAGAACCAGATCAGGTTTTTGTATTCTTCCTTCAGAAGATCATCCCATGTCTTGGGCGCTTCCAGCCCCATACGGGCCAGCTCATCCGTGTTGACCATGAATCCCAGAATGCCGGTGTAGATGCCGTACCAGTATCCGTTGGGATCCTTGTACAGATCGCTCAGCAGATGGGAGGCATTGGCGGGAACGTAGCTGTTGTCCAGGAAGCCCTTGGCCGCCAGCGCGTCGTAGGGGTTGTTCGTGCCGCCGAACCAGACGTCCGCGGAGGGATTGCCGTTTTCTTCCTCGATCTTGGTCGGCACCTCGCCGGTGCTCAGCCGCTGGAACTCGGTCTTGATGCCATACAGCTTTTCAAACTGCTGGCACGCGGCCGCCAGATAGGGTTCTTCGCAGGAGCCGTAGACCACCAGCGTGCCCTCGGCTTTCGCGGCCTCGACCAGGGCAGGATCCGCACCGACGGCGTCTTCCGCGCCCGCCAGGGAAACACAGCCCAGCAGCATCATGGCTGCCAGCAGCAGGGACAGAAACTTCTTCATTGCAGAAAACCTCCTTGAAAAATGTGATAATATTCTTCATGACAGTGTACTGTCAGAGAAGACACCTGGATAACAGCTTCATTCGTTTTCGGAAGCTGTTTTTCTCGATTTCCCTTCTTTCGGCGGAAAGTATACCACTTTTTCCATGGGTTGTCTACATTTTTTTCATTTCGCGCCGTCCTTCCCGTGGATCAGCATCAGCTTCCCCGGCCGCACGGCGAAGCAGACCTGATCCATGGGAAAAATCTCTCCGTCCGCGTTCACTCTCAGTTTTTCGCCTTCCATCCGGACCTCCTTCACCAGCCGGTGCCGGGTATACCGGAAGGAAAGCACCCTTCCGAAAAGCAGCCCCGGCAGATAGAAGGGGATCTTCCACCGCGGCACATTCTCGACCTGAACCAGGTCCAGGAAGCCGTCATGCACATCGGCTACCGGACAGATGGGGATTCCGCCTCCAAAGTACCGTCCGTTGGCAACGGAGCAGATCAGATAATCCCCCTCCTCCGTCTCTCCGTCAACGGTCAGCTTCAGATGAACAGGCCGGTATTGAAAGATGGCTTTCAGCAGCCCGAGAAGGTAGGGCGTCAGGCCCCGGTATTTTCCCTTGAGTTTTTCGGTATTGTCCAGCACGGTCACGTCAAACCCGGTTCCGCCGACGTTCAGGAAGCATCCGTCGTTCAGGCTCCCGATGTCCGCGGGCGCCGGTGTCCCCGTCAGAATCAGCTCCAGGGCTTTCATCGGTTCCTTCGGGATGCCGGTACTTTTGATGAAATCATTTCCCGTGCCTGTGGGCAGAATCCCCATCGGTTTTCCGCTGCCCGCCATTCCGCTGGCCACCTCGAAGGCCGTGCCGTCTCCGCCGACGGCAATGACGGCCCGGACGTCCGGATCCATCCCCAGCCTTTGGGCCAGCTCTGTCGCGTGTCCCGGTCTCTCCGTCCGGTATACGCGCCACTGGCGCTTCCTTTCCCGGAGGATATCCTCCGCCTTCGTCATTGCTTCCAGTGCAAATCCGTGGCCGGCAACCGGGTTGACGATAAATGCGTCGTACATCGTCCCTTCGCTCTCCCTGCCTGTTTCTGCGTTTTCCGTTCCGTTTGGATCCAGTCTCAAAGCATACCACAATTCGATTTTTGCCACAAGGCTTCCCTTTTTTCTGCCATCTCTGCCTCCTGCATCGTCAAGGTGGACGGGTAGTTCCGGGCCGTTCTGCTCTCCCTGCTCCTGGGTTCCGAGGCCTTCGGGGTGTTCACCTTCGCCGGCTCCCTGATTCCGGCGGTCCGGCCTTATGTGCAGGGCAGGCTGTTTTTCACGTTCATATCATCCCGGGGGCGGAACCCCACGGCACGGAACGATGCGGAATCTGTCCGGAATCGTCTGGCATTCAGGGATAAACTGTGTTATGATAGGGTCAGACAGTCCGGATCCGGCGATGTACCGGGCGGAGAAAGGAGCACGGCGATGAAACTGGCAATCGGAAATGACCACGTGGCGGTGGATATGAAGCTGGAAATCAAGGCTTTTCTGGAGGAGAAGGGCATTGAAGTGATCGATGTGGGCACCAATGAACGCGGTTCGTTTAACTATCCCGTCAGCGGGTATCGGGTGGCGAAAATGGTCGCGGCGGGGGAAGTGGACGGCGGAGTCCTGATCTGCGGAACGGGCGTCGGCATCTCCCTGGCTGCCAATAAAGTCCGCGGCATCCGCGCCTGTGTCTGCAGCGACCCGTACACGGCGAAGCTGTCCAAGCAGCATAACAACACGAATATCATCGCCTTCGGCGCCAGGGTGATCGGGGTCGAGCTGGCCAAGATGATTGTGGAGGAATGGGTGAACGCCTCCTTCCTCGGCGGCCGGCATCAGACGCGGGTCGATATGATCATGGAAATTGAGGAAACGCAGCACCTGGCTGCCGCGGAAGAAAACTGAAAACCGGAAAACTGAAAGCCGGATAATAAGCGGAACCCCTTCGGCCGGAATGCCGAAGGGGTTCTTGTTTTCTTTCCTTATCCGAATACCCGGACCCGCACGATGCCCGGGATGCCTTCCAGCGCTTCCAGCGCTTCCTTCGAGGGCAGCTTGGCCACTTCCATCACGGTCACGGCCATGTCCTTCTTGCTCTTGTTCACCAGGTTCTCGATGTTGATGTGTTCCTTGGCGGCCGCGGCGGAGATGGTGCTGATCATGTTCGGAATATTCTCGTGCAGCACCAGCACCCGCGCCGCTTCCGGCGCAGTCAGCTGAACCTCGGGGAAATTGACGCTGTTGTGAATGCTGCCGTATTCCAGGTAATCCCGGATCTCGGCTGCCGCCATGCGCGCGCAGTTTTCTTCGCTCTCCGGCGTGCTGGCGCCCAGATGCGGAATGCAGACGACCTTGTCCGTGCCGATCAGCTCGTCGTTCGGGAAGTCGGTCACATAGCTGCTCAGCTTGCCGCTGGCCAGGGCCTCCTTCACGGCGGCGGTATCCGCCAGTTCGCCCCGGCTGAAGTTCAGGATGCCGGCGCCGTCCTTCATCTTGGCGATCATCTCGGCGTTGATGGTGCCCCGGGTCTTGTCATTCAGCGGAATGTGGAAGGTGATGTAGTCCGCCTGGGCAATCACGTCGTCCGCCGAAGCGGCCCGGTGAATGCTCGTGCTCAGGCTCCATGCGCTCTCGATGGAGATGAACGGATCGAATCCGACCACCTTCATCCCGAGGCCCCGGCTGGCGGCGTTCGCCACCAGGGCGCCGATGGCGCCCAGGCCAATGACGCCCAGGGTCTTTCCGCGCATTTCCGGTCCCACGAACTGGCTCTTGCCTTTTTCCACCAGCTTGCCGACCTCGGCTCCCTGGCCCTTCAGCGTCTTCGCCCATTCGATGCCCCCGGCGATATTCCGGCCGCTCATCAGCAGCCCGGCGATAACCAGCTCCGCCACGGCGTTGGCGTTGGCGCCCGGGGTGTTGAAAACGACGATGCCGGCCTTGCTGCACCGGTCGATCGGAATGTTGTTGACGCCGGCGCCGGCGCGGCCGATGGCCTTCAGTTCCGGCCCGAATTCCATTTCATGCATCGCGGCGGAACGGACCAGGATGGCGTCCGGCGCGTTTTCTTCCTTGCTGATGGCATAGTTCTCGTTCAGCTGGGTATGGATGATGTCCGAGATTGCGTTCAGTGTCTGAATCTTGTACATGGCTTTCTTCCTCTTTCCGCCTTTTACGCGTTCTTCGCTTCAAATTCCTTCATGAAGGCAACCAGCTTCTGCACGCCCTCAATGCTCATGGCGTTGTAGATGCTGGCCCGCATGCCGCCCACGGTCCGGTGTCCCTTCAGGTTCACCAGTCCCTCGGCCGCCGCGGCCTTGACGAAGGCGGCATCCTTGTCCGCGTCGCCGGTGACGAAGGTCACGTTCATCCGGCTGCGGTACTTCTTCTGCGCGGTGGGCTTGAAGAGCTTGCTGTTGTCCAGGAAGTCATACAGCAGCGCCGCCTTCTCGATGTTGATCTTCTCCATCGCGGCCACGCCGCCCATTTCCTTCAGCCACTGGAAGGTCAGCCCTGCCACATAGATGCCCCACGTATTGGGTGTGTTGTACATGCTGCCCTTTTCCACCTGCACCTGCCAGTTCATCAGCTTGGGGCAGATGTTCATCGCGTGGCCGGCCAGATCCTTCCGCAGGATCAGCACGCACAGCCCGCTCGGCCCGATGTTCTTCTGGGCCCCGGCATAGATGACGCCGTATTTGCTCACATCCATGGTCTCGGAAAGGATCATGCTGCTGGCGTCGCAGACCAGGGGCGCGTCGCTTTCAGGCAGCTCCACATACCGGGTTCCGTAGATGGTGTTGTTCTGGGTGATATGCAGGTAGTCCGCTCCGGGGGTGAAGGTAATGGACTTCAGATCCGGAATATAGGTGTAGTTGTCTTCCCGGCTGGAAGCGACCACATTCACCGTACCGTAGCGCTTTCCTTCCTCCGCCGCCAGATGGGCGAAGTTGCCGCTGTCGATATAATCCGCCTTTTTGTTCACCATCAGGTTCAGCGGCACCGCCGAGAACTCCAGTGTCGCGCCGCCCTGCAGGAAAAGCACTTCATAATCTTCCGGGATGGCCATCAGATCCTTCAGATCCGCCACCGCCCGGTCATAGATATCGGTATACATTTTACTGCGATGGCTCATCTCCATCACAGACATCCCTGTGCTGCCATAGGCCAGGAGTTCCTTCTGGGCTTTTTCAAGCACGGGCAGAGCCAGTTGGGAAGGTCCCGGGGAAAAATTGTATACGCGATCCATGTTCCAATCCTCCTTCTTTTTCATGCCGGAGATTCCTTTTCCCCGGCGGACACCCGTATAGTATTAACATTTTCACGGCTTTTTGCAAGGGAAATCGGGAGGGAATACAGAAAAAAAGCAAGCCCTTCCAGCCCCATGTCCGATCTGGTTTTTGTCTTCCCTGATCGCCCTCATCCCTGAATGAAACGGTGGGGACGGTCCTTGCAGTTGCAGCGACAGCTGAAACGAAAGGACCGTCCCCGTCCGTTTCACCGGAAAGCCCTCCTTGGTGTCTGCCTCCTTTTTGAGGGGGAAAATCCCCTTGAGGGGGAAACCCAAAATGCCTTTCATCCCTTTTAAATCACGCATCTCCGCTTGAGGGGGAAAATTTTTGAGGGGGAAAGCGTGAAACGGAGGGATGGTCCTTTGCGTTTCAGCGTAAGCTGAAGGGGAAAGGACCGTCCCTGCCGTTTCACCCCAGCTCAGTGTGCAGGCTCTACCGTCCCCGTCCCTGCCGTTTCACCCAGTG
>JAFRGU010000014.1 GCA_017433675.1 Clostridia bacterium | reverse complement strand
CGGTGTTCCGTTATAAAAGCTTCCGAGCGGCGAATCTTCTCTTCCGGGCTCCGGCAGCAGTTTCGTATTTTCTCCCGGATCATTCTGCGCGGTGACCGCCCAGTCTGTCCGGTCCACCATGGCGCTGAGCCTGGCATCCTTCTCTTCCTTTGTTTCCCGGATGCCGAACTCCTCCGGCGGCAGGGAGGACCAGTCAATGGCGGTGATGTCTCCCCAGGCATGCGTGCCAAAGAACTGCGAATTCTGCTCAGCGCCGTACATGCCGATCCAGTCCGGGCCGACAAAGAAATCATAGCTGTTCACATAGGATAAACCCCACTTGCCTTTTCCGTACCTTCGCACCCCCACCGCAGCGCCGCCCTGCCGCGCATTCATATTGACCGCGTCAATGATGTTGGAGTCGCCGAAATGCGTGCCTTCCGGCAGCGGGGTGCTTTCGACCCACTCCCAGCCGTTCTCGCCTTCATCCGCGCCGCAGAGCAGCACCAATTCTCCGCTCTCTTTTCGTACGATAAAAGACAGCGTTCTGTCTTCCTGAAGATAGCCATCCACAAACTGATTCCCGGAAAAGAATCTGTCATACAGCTTTGGAAGAAGCGTCGGATCTGCATATCCGCCGGAGTTTCTGATCCAGTGATATCCTCCTGCGTCCACCGGCGGCGTATCAAAATGAAACCGTTTCAGAAGCAGGCTGTCCTGATCCAGCACATTCGGATAGGCAGCATCCCAGTCGGTGGTAAGAACCTGCTGCGTGTCAGCATTCCTCAGTCTTTTGGTCGTATGGACTGCATCCGTGGTAATCTCGGTGATCCATTCCGTAATAATGCTTTTTTCCTCATATTCTGCGCCGGCATATTCAGTTTGCTCCGCCCGGACAAGCAGCCAGGCTTCTGCTTTTTCTTCCCAATGGAATATCCATTTTGTCTGAACGGTTCCGTTCTGATCCTCCCGGGTCAGATACAGCAGCTTTTCATCTTCATCCATCCTGCTGTCGAAGCGTCCGGGAACTTCTGGTTCATACTGATCCAGAGCGGCGTGAACGACGCGGTATCCCTGGTCTGTTGCCTTGGAGCGTTCCGGATCCTTCAGAATCGAAAGTGCATTTTCACAGAGCTCCTGCGCCGCGGCAAGGTTGAATTCCGAAAAACGGAACTCCTGCTCCACCGGCCATTCGATCCTCGGATCAACCAGCGGGGAAATAACCGCAGTTTTTCCGTCTTCGCTCAGGTGGCAGAAGACCATTTTCTCTTCCTGCCCGTCGCTGATCGAATATTCCAGGCGGACGATGCTCCAGTTCTCCTGATCGTCTGCCTGAAGCGTCAGGTAATCATTTTCTTTCGGATCCTCCCACCCGATTTCAATCGAATACTCCGGCGTATGATCATCCAGGCGGGCCATTGCGCTGCTGCCTCTCCAGGGAATCATCCGGTCGTTCTTTTCCCGTACGGAGAACCCGCCGGAAGCATTGTATTTCAGAATGGCAGCGCCGAAACCGGCCTCGGCATGATAGATCGCAATCGCTGTATCTGGGACTGTTTTTGCCCAGCGCACGTCATACACCCATGCGGATAAAGCGCTTTCGGCGTCCTTTCTCAACTGATAATCAGAAAAGTGCTGGTCCGCTTTTGCTTCGCTGATGCCCGTCATCAGCAGCAGGATCAGCGCGAACGCTTCAGCAAGCGCGCGCCGGGCCGTGAAATGATTCCGCATTTTCTCCTCCGCCATTTTCAGGGATTGATCCTGCAAGCAGGGCAGAACGCTTCGTTCTGTGCAATCGGACAGACGGTACAGGGAAGAAAATTCTTCCGCCGGAGCCAAAGTCCTGCTGTGCGGCGGAAATGTTACAGTCTGCCCGAAGGTATCGATTGATCCTGCCCGGAAGAAGCATTCATTGCGTTCCGCTTTTTCCTATGGTAGAATCATGAAAACACTGAATGCGTCAGTGAAAGAGGAAAAAGGATGAAATACCGGGCGTTTATCAGCTATCGACATCTGGAGCCGGATCGCACCGTAGCGGTCTCGGTCCACCGTCTGCTGGAAAAATATACGGTTCCGTCCCGTTTGCGCGGGAATGGGGAGAAGCATCTCGGACGGATTTTCCGGGATGAGGATGAGCTGCCGCTTTCCGTCAGCCTCTCCGATTCCATCCTGGCCGCCCTGGAGGAATCGGAGTTCCTGATTGTGATCCGTCAAAGCCTTTTCCCCGTCAGGGGAACCGCTTTGGGAAACGTCCGTCCTGGAATCGGCTTTCCGGCAGGATCCGGAAGTCCTGTGCCTGGATTCGGATATCCTGATCGTGACCGCAGCAGGGAATGTCTGCCGTCTCGATCAGCATACCGGGGAAATTCTGTGGCGGATGGACAGTGACAGTCTGGTAGCCTGCGAGGGCCGTTATCTGCTGCTGAAAGCGCCGGGGTTCGGTCCGGAATCCCGGAAGCCTTACCGCCTGGTGGATCCGAACGGGCAGGTACTGCTGGATTTTGATCCGGATCCGGAAAAGCGGTACAGCTTTCTCCACTGGGCGGTCAGCTCCGATGGGCAGATGGCGGCGCTCGGCAGCCCTGCCCAGTCGGAGGGCAGTCTCCTGCTGTTTATTCTGGAAAAGGATACCGGAGAAATCCGGCACGTGGTTCCCCTGGATGTCACAGCCGCATCCGGGGAAGAGGACACCCGTATCACATATCAGTTTTCCCTCTTCCTGACGCGGGAGCTGGCGCTGGTGGCTCATCAGACCGATGACTGGAATCAGTCTGATCCCCTGCAGGAAACGCTTCCCTCCGTCAGCCGGGTATCGGCCTGGCGTCTGGATCAGGGGACGCATGCCTGGTCCTGGCAGACAGACACCCTGGCCGGCGCCCCGGGAATATGCGCGGATGAGGAGAACCAGCGTCTGGCGGTATACGCGGAGACCGGAGAGGTCATTTCTGTCCTGAGTCTGCGGGATGGACAGCTGATTTCAAAAGCCGCGCTGCCCGGATCGCTCTGCGCCGTTACGCCCTGTGTCGCGCCGACGGGAGAATGGGGCCTGCGCGCGCTGCTGTTTGATGGCACGATTCTGCAGATTGATCCGTCAGATGGCTTTTCCTGGGTTTTCAGCACTGCCGCGCCACGGATCTGCGGTTCCTGAACCTGGATGGAACAGAAGCCCGGGAAGCGGTGACCGTCCCCGATCTTCTCTATGCCTCGCTGCTGGGCTTCACCCCGGATGGAAAGCAGGTCGCTTTCGGAAGCACGGGAAGCGCCTCGGCTCCCGGGGTTCTGGTCCGTCCGGAGGATGGCTCGGTCACCCGGGTGAATCAGGCCGGTAAGACGACGTTTTATCTTTCCCCGCCCGGAAAAAACATCTGGAACGCCGATTTTGACTTCAGCGATCAGAAGATTCGGATCTTTCGGGAGGAGCAGCTGCTGTGGGATCAGCCCCTGCCGGAGAGAATGCGGCAGCCCCTGACCGCCGCTATCGGCGGCTGCGGGTGGCTGTCCGTTTATCTGCCGGATGCGGAAGGCAGCGGCCGGATTCTCCTCTGCGACCTGGAAGCCGGAAGCTGGCAGCCGCTTCCCGAAGCGGCCCGGTCAGCGCCCCTGCTGAGCTGCGGAAATCGTCAGAAGTGGCTAGCGCTGGCGGATGCGGAAAGCATTTCCGTGTACGGGGAATCGCTGAACCTCGTGCACAAGCTTCCGCTCCCGTTGGAACGGAATGCCATCGAATTGATATCCTTCTCCGCGGACGATGAGCTCCTGTGCCTGGGCCTGACGGGAAACAGGTTCTGCCTTCTTCGGCTGTCCGACGGCCTGAGCAGCGCCATCATCACCTGTGACAGCTCCTTTTCCGAAATCCGGGCGGAAAAAACCGTCCGGGGGGATTACGCGGTTTCCTTCAGGCGATCCGG
>JAFRGU010000088.1 GCA_017433675.1 Clostridia bacterium | reverse complement strand
CTTCCGGTTCGCGTTTCAGAGCATAAACGGCCAGACCTCCGCCCAGGATGATCATCCCGAGCAGCAGCGCCGGCAGCCTTTTTCTCCATCCGGGTTTCCTTTTTTTCTGTACCTTCAGCAAATTATCCTCTTCCTCCGCCATTGGATTCGCTTCTTCCGGCCCGGCCTGCTTTTTCGCATGCCTCCCGCTGTTTACCTATTCCGGAAGCAATGCCCCGGTTCACTGAATTGCGGTCAGCGGTTTTTCCGGCGAAGCAGCACAATCGCCGCAGCCATCAGTACTGCGAGGGGCATCACGGTCACGATCACGCTGCCCATGCCGTTGCCCCTAGCGCTCAGCGCCGGACGCACCGCACTTTTGCCCATGATTTCCAGATTGGATCCGCTCTGCCCGGTCAGATGTTCCGTCATCCGGAGGATCAGCTGCTGCGCGTCAGTCATGGCATAGATCTGCTCCTCCGTCATCATCCCGCTGCTCCCGCAGAGGAATGCCCTGCTGACATATCCGCCGGCTGTTACCCGCTGGGCCTGCAATGCAAGGGTGAACGGACCGGAAGGATCTCCCGCTGTCTTCTCGATACTGGTCATATCCGGACTCAGCTGCTTCAGATAAGCCTTCTCCCCGCTTTGCAGAACCGGAAATACCATCAGGTTCCGGTCCGTCCCTCCAGGCGTCTCGAAAGCTCTGCTTCCAGGCATCAGAACGGTATTCGCTCCGCTGGCCACGAGATCCATCGTCACATCTGTACTCAGCATTTCCGGAATCAGATCGATCCGGATATTGTTGTAATAGTGGCTGCTGTCCTCGGCCTCAGCCACCACGATTCCCTCCCGCGGGAGAAATCCGTAGCTTCGCAGCAGGGACCTGTAATTGGGCATCTCCCCGACCGGATCGCTGTAATCGCAGGTGATCAGCATGCATCCGCCGGCCTCTGTGAATCGCTGCAGTTTTTCCATTTCCACCTCGGAAATATCCCGCATCGGGCTGAAGAAGGCAATCAGCTCCGCCGGATCCGGTTCATACTCCGACTCTGCCAGATTTCGGAATATAACCTCGTAATGATTCCGCGTCATCAGGTCCGTAAAAGCCTGCAGCGTCTCACCGTCCAGTTCGCCATGTCCTTGGATGATCGTGATCCTCGGAATTTCCTCCCGGGTCACATACACCAGCGCACTGGTAATTGCCCGCTCATAGGTGTAGCCGGCATAGCTGTAGGTTCCTGTTTCCGGATCCATGCTCAGGCTGATGAATTCCGCCGGGCTCAGGATTCGCCATCTTCCGGTTTTTTCACAGTATACAATCAGGGAATCACCGGTCACGCTTTCCGTCTTGGTAGAAAACCGGGTCACCAGCGCCGGATTCAGTCCCGGATCGCTCTGTTCCCAGGTGATCAGGGGCGACGCCGCCGCATACCTGTCCAGCAGTTCCATCAGCGGCGCGTCTTCCTGCCCCTTCGGAAACAGCGCGTAAATATGCACCGGATCCTTCAGCTCTTTCAGGACCTCTCTCGTCGTTTCGCTCTGGGTCGTGATCCCGTTGAAGGAGTAATCCATCCGCCATCCTTTGTCTTTTTCCAGGGTTGTCATACAAATGTTGACCGCAGCCAGCGCAGCAATCATGAATACCAGGATTCCGGTTCGGATTCCGCACCTCTTCCATCGTCCGTCCTGTCCACCGCCTCCCAATGGGTTCCGCCTGTTTTCCAGATGATAGACCGTCATGGCCAGAAACAGGATGGTGAAGCTGATTTCATAGATCATGCCCGCCGGACTCATCTGCCCCATCAGGAACGCTTCGTTCCGGTTATACAGGCTGAGAAATGCCAGTCCTTCGGCGATCCATTTCACAGAAATCTGGTCGCGGAGCATGTCAATCATCCAGAGCAGAAAGTTGGCCCCGAATCCCAGCACGGCAGCGGATACCGGCGTCGCGGCGCACCCGCTCAGATACATGTCCATCGCCGTAAAGGCACATCCCTGGAGAATGAATCCCAGGTAATTGACAGTCAGCTCCCCCGGAAAAACCTGACCGTAAACGCCCACGACCGCAGCATAGACCAGGGTCAGCCCGGCGGTCGCCAGCAATACAGTCGCCGCCGCCAAAAATTTACCCGTCACAATCCCGGTCAGGCTCACCGGACTGGTCAGCAGCAGCTGATCCGTTTTCCTCTGCCGCTCCTCTGCCAGCAGTCGCATTGTCAGCACCGGGCTGAGCAGCATCCACAGGTAGCTCATCTGCCCGATAAAGGTCGGCAGGTCCCCGCTGTGCTGCTGCAGAATGGTCAGGAAAAACAGAATCGAGGAAACCAGCAGAAATACACCGACGAAAACATATCCCACCGGTGTATAGAAGTAGCTCTGCAACTCCCGTTTCCAGATCGCTTTCACTTTGATTCTCCCGTAATCCCAAAAAACACTTTCCGGCAGGCTTCTCACCTGCCGGAAACAGTATATCATATTCCTTTTTCGCAGTCTGTAAACATCCAGTGAATTCTTGAATAACACCGTCTCAGAAAAACCCCCGTAGAAAAGCCGTCAGGTGATCTTTGCGCTTACTGCAGGGCGTCCGCAATCTGATTGATAGCATCCACTACTGCCGTAGTCGTCACTGTCGCACCGGTAATGGCATCCACATCCGCCATGGTCACCGGGATCTTCTTTCCGATAAACTGGCTTGTGAAGGTATCTTCCCGTGCCTTCGCTCCCAGCCCGTCGGTCTCTGCAAACTGGCTGTCGCCGATCCGGATCGCGGTAATGGTTCTGTCCTCTGCCACCGTCAGGAAGACGCGCACAGGGCCGCCGAATCCCTTCACCGCGGCGGAATAATTGCCTCCCGCAACCGGGCCGGCTGCCTCCGCCGTTTCTGCTCCGGCATCTTCCGGCGCCGCTTCCGCTTCTGTCCCGGGCGCTGCCGGAGCGGCATCTTCGGAGGCCGGTGTCTCTGCCGGCGGGGCCGCTTCCGTAATCGGGGCGTCCGCCAGTCCGTTGTCCAGCCCGTCGTTCACGATGCCGGCCGCTTCAAGCACTGCATTCGTGGTAATCGTGGCGCCGGTCAGGGCATCGATATCGCCCACGGCTACAGGCAGCGTTTTGCCGATAAACTGGCTCAGGAATGCCTCTTCCTTCGCTCTGGCACCCAGCCCCTCCGTCTCGGCAAACTGTTCATCGCCCACGGAGAACGCTGTGATGGTCCGGTTCTCATCCAGCGTCATGAAAACTTTCACCGGTCCGCCGAAGCCCTGCGCTGTCGCGGCGTATCTGCCCTCGCCCAGATGCTCCGCCGTGCTGGTGCTTTCAACAGTAAAGCCCGCTTCCGCGGCGATGCCCTCCATCGCCTGGTTCACACCCTTGATTACAGCCCGGGAGGTAATGGTGGCACCGCTCAGTGCCTCGATCTCGCCGCCGTCCTTGGTCAGGGCCACAGGCGCGCTTTTCCCGGCAAACTGGGCCTGAAATTCCGGCTCCTTCGCCCGGGCGCCGAGTCCGGCTGTCTCGGCGAAGTTGGATCCTCCGACGCTGATGCCGTTGATGACGCCGTCCGGCCTGGCCGCCACGGTGGTTTCGACCTCTCCGCCAAAGCCCTGGGTCGCAGACGCCAGCGCATATCCGACAACATTGCCGGCGCCGTCCTTGCCCACCGAGATACCGCTTTCCAGCGTCTCAAAAGCTGTGGCATCCGGCAGCAGCTTGCCCAGCGTCTCCATGGCTTCCCGCTGCGCGTTCGCTGCAATCACATCCTTCGTCGCCAGGTTCGTTGCAGCCAGCAGCACCGCCGCCACGATACAGATCACCGTCAGAACCAGCCAGGCAGGAATCTTTTTGTTCATCGCTCGTTCTCCATTCTCCATCTTTGGACTTCTTAATCCTTAATCAGCTTCCGGAACCCGGGACTGAAGTATTCCGTACCGTCCTTCCCGATCCACATGGCTTCCGCCTGGAAACGCTCCAGCAGCTTCTGCCCTTCCTCCCGCTCCATCAGGAACAGGGAGGTACTCAGCGCGTCCGCTGTTCCTGAATCCATGCACACCACGGTGACCGCCCGCCATTTTTCCGAAGGAAACAGCGTCTCCGGATCAATGATATGATGGTAGGCCTTCCCATCAACGAGGTAATACCGCTGATAGTCTCCGCTGGTGACCACTGCGCCTTTTTTCAGGGCCACCTTGCGCAGGTAGCCCTCCCCGTCCGGATTCTGGATGCCGATAATCCAGTCGCTTCCGTCCGGTTTCGGCCCGGTCGCCGCAACATTTCCACCTGCTGAGATCAGCACGCTCTCCGGCAGCTTTTCCGCAATCCGCTGCACGGCGTATCCCTTGGCCAGCGCCCCCACGTCGAGCCGGGCTTCCGGATCCGTGATCCGAACCGTACGGTTTTCCGGGTCAATCTCCAGCAGGTCGAACCCCGTATGCGTCTTGGCCTCCCGGAGGCTTTCCTCCGCCGGCAGTCGGGCCCTGTCCGGATTCTGTGTCGCTTCCTCCCGGGCTTCATGCCAGATTTGCAGGAGGCTTCCCAGCATGGCGCTGGTCCGGTGCCCGGAAAACTCATCCGCTTCCCGGGCAAACAGCAGCAGGTCGATCACCCGCTGGTCCACCGTCCATGTTTCGCCCGGGTGACTGTTGATCGTGCAGAGATTCACCATCCCGGGATACTCATGATAGATATCATAAAGCCGGTCATATGCCTCCAGTTCCTCCCGGATCTCCGAGGTCATCTGGGTAAAGGCGTTTTCGTCTTCCGCGTATCCGGTGATCGACGTCACGGTGTCAAAATAGTCCAGCAGCGTGACCTGATATTTGTTCAGCGCCTTCTGCCCCGAGCATCCGCCCAGAGCCGAAATCATGAGCAGCATCGCCAGCATCAGAGCTGTCCGTTTCTGTTTCAATCGTTCCTCTCCGTTTTTCTCGATTTTTCCTTTCGTCTGGGGGCTCTCCGGATAGATCTGAAATTCAGGACGGTCGGGCAATCCGCAGCACTCCGGCCGTTACCGCAGCCGTCGCGCACCCGCACGCGGTTCCGATCAGCAGCAGATACGGCAGATATCCCAGTACTGCTCCTGAATGCATCAGGATCATCGCGATCAGGATCTGCCCGCAGTTATGCCCCGCAGCCCCAAGGACGCTGACACCCCAGACGCTTAGGTGCCGGCTGCGTTTGGCCGCAGCCATGACCAGCATGCTGATAACCCCGCCAGTCAGGGAGAATGCCAGCGCGGTCACATTGCCGCTGAAAAGTCCCCCCAGCAGACACCGGGCAGTCAGGATCAGCATGGTAGCCGGCAGATTCAGCCAGTAAAGGGAGAACATCGTCACCGTATTCGCCAGCCCCAGCTTCACGCCCGGCAGTGGAATCAGCAATTCCAGCGGAATCATCCGCTCCACCCATCCCAGCACCATGGCCAGCGCTGTCAGGATTGCCATGATTGTCAGGTCCTTTGTCTTCATGGCTTCTCCTTTTATCGGATGACCGCATCCACTTCGTCGTCCGCAGTGCTTCCTTCGATCCGGACCTCGACCCGGTTCGGAAGACACACGATGGATCGGCCCGGCTGACTGATCCAGCCGCTGTGCACGCAATCTTCGCCGGGGCAGCTGCTCCGGGTAATGGCAGCCCGGCCGTCCCGGATCTCAACCAGGTTCTCATATGTCCCGGTGACCAGATATTCGCCGTTCTCCCCCAGCGGCATCTCCCTGATGACCTCCCCGTTCCGGTAGATCCGTACAGTGTGCGCCTGCCCGTTTCCCGCGGAAACCAGGAAAAATATCAGCAGGGCAATCGCAGCCAGAATCACCGCGCCGATGGCGACGGCATCGCCTTTCCGGAATGTCAGTCGTTCCAAGTCTTTCATCATATATACAGCAGGGCGCAGCCGATTCCCCAGAGAAATCCGACCAGCACTTCCAGCGGGGAATGTCCCATCCGTTCCTTCAGATCCTGGTTTTCCGTCTCCGGATCCGTCTCCTGCATAAACCAGTCCATCAGGATATTGATGGCGCTTCCCTGTCTGCCGGTCTCCCGCCGTACGCCGATCGCGTCCGTCATCACGATGAACATCATGACAAAGCAGATTGCGAAAGGCAGCGAGTCAAATCCTTCCTTCAGTCCGGCCATGGTAGTCAGTGCTGCGACGAAGGCTGTATGGGAAGAAGGCATCCCGCCGGATCCGAACAGCATTCCCCGAAGGCTCCATCCACGGTGCCGGATGCCGTCGATCACATATTTCGCCAGCTGCGCGGAGAACCATGCTGTCAGACAGCATCCGAGGATCTGATTTGAAAACAGTTCCCGCCACATTCAGTCATCCCTCCGTATATTTTACCACAAACCTGTCCCATTTGGCAAGTTAAAGGGAATCTTTTACAAAAAAGTTCATTTTCCGTCCCGTTTTCCTGAGACCATGCTCCCCGGCCGGTGCGCGATTTGCCATCCGCTTTCCTTCATCCCTTCAGATACTCCCGGATTGCATCCATCCGGTCCGTTCCGTCCTGATATCCGAGCCAGTACAGCTCGCCGAGCTTTTCCATATCGGGCTCCAGCCGCGTCACGTCCACCGGCCGGGACGGTGCGATCCGCATCAGCCGCCCCTGACGGTGCAGCTCCTCCACCTCTTCGAATTCCCGGTTTGCCTCGATATTCATCCGGCGGATCTTCGCTGCGATTTTCGGATACTTCCGGTAGATGATCTCCGCCAGCCGGTCCTCCCGGTTTTCCTTCCGGAATTCGATCTCCCTCGTCCGGATCAGCAGGATCTTTTCAAAGCCCTGCTCCAGCGCCCATTCGTAGGGAATTTTCCGGGCACATCCGCCGTCCAACCAGGGTTCCCCGTCGATCATCACCATCGGCGCGATATAGGGCATCGTTGCGCTCGCTTTCACAGCCTGGAAAAAGTCGCTGCATTTTCCTTTTTCGAAGGAAACTGCCTCTCCCGTCAGACAGTTGGTCGCCTCCACCAGAAAGCGTTGTTCCGGCCTGAAGAAGCGTTCCTTGTCCAGCGGTTCATAGATACCCCGTTCTTCCGTCAGGAATCCCACGTCCACGATGCTGTGGCTGTGCCGGAAAGCCTTCAGTCCCAAGTTCCGGGAATCGTGCGGGTATGTCAGCGCCACCCGTGCGGACCGTCCGATCTGCCCGGAAACGTAATTGACGCCCGCCAGACCCCCGGCGGAAATCCCGATCACGCACTGGAGATTGATGCCCGCTGTCATCAGG